>CAZVUR010000010.1:0-21237 GCA_964629385.1 uncultured Candidatus Saccharibacteria bacterium
TCCGCCCGCCGAGCCCAGCGATTTCGGTTCGGATATTTTCAAACAGACACCGCCACGCAAGGATTACCCAACATATCATGGCAGAACTAACGGTTGCAAGCTGGAACATTCTTCTCGACGGAAATTACCCGCAAGAAGCTCGTATTGAGGATATCATTGGTACTTTGAAAGAAGTAAATCGTACGCATGCGCTTGGCGCACTCGGCATTATGGAGGCGCAAGGTACCCCACTTGGTCATAGTGGAAAAATGATAGCCCAATCCTTGTTTGGGAACGATGGCGACTGGAAGCTCCATTCGCGCAAAGGCCACAAGGAGCATATTGGCATGGCTGGTCCAGCTGTCGACGGTGTCGAGTTTTTTGATATAGGCTACAGTAAGTGCGCCGCTATTGTACAGGTAGAAGATATTACGGTTGCTACGGTCCATTTACGTAAAAAACAAGGGTCTGAACAAAATCAACAGGCCGAAGCACTATTGGAACGACTGGCAGATGAGCCACGAGTTGTGATAATGGGTGATTTTAACGGGGAAAGATTGCAGGCGCCACGCCGGATGATTGGGCGGCAAGGCTATACTTCGGCATTTAAAGAAGCAGGCGTGCGCCGCCAGCGAACCGTACCGACTAAAGAATTTATAGGTATGCCATCACGTTTAGAGCGCCTTGGGATGTTTGTCATAAGGGGTGGAGTGAACGTCGATGATATCTATGTAAAAGGTGTGCAGGTTAAAGGTGCAGGCTACTTTGAAGGGAGGTCTGATCACCTAGGCCTATGGGCAACGGTAGAATCAACCGCTGCCTAAAATGACTGAACCCCCGGCGAGCGGGGCTCCAGCCAGGGGTAGTAGGGATAGGATTTAGTCCCGTCGAATGCGCATGCCCGCTTCGGGTGCGACAGCCAACAGAACGGGATCGATGCTTTCCACGCGCACGCCGTAGTTTTCCTCGAGATCCGTAATGGTTCGAGAAAGCTCAGCAGGAACGTTTGAGTGTTCGGCATCGATCTTGATGACCGGAAGGGGGGTCGCTCTGTCCATGATGAAATCAGAGAGTGACCGACCGACTGCCCGGTACACCTCATTCATCACGAAGTGCTCGAGTGCCTTGCTGCCTTCGGCGGCGCGGTTCACCTGATACACCGCCGTGAGTGACTTGTAAATCGCGTCGTCAGTGTCCAGGACACGCCACTTCACGACCAGAACATACAGGATGTTCTTCCCGAGGTAGGTGGCTCGGACCGGCTTGTCGTAGTCGGGTGTTTCGGGTGTGCTACGGGTGCGGACACTTTGCACAACCACGTCGTACCAATGCTTGACGTAGAAGTGCTTCTTGCCCGGCATGAGAACCTTTCGGCCCTTCTTGCCGCTGATGATCTTGCCCCAACGGCGACGGTAGCCACGCTCACCTTCTTCAAGGTTCTCGTTGGCAAAAACACCGTTGTTGAGCAGGAAGTACAAGCCAAGGCCGATACCCGTCAGGATAGCGCCCCACTTGATGGTTCCTGCCCAGTTGATGCTGCCGTCCATGAGCTTCGACGCGAAGTCGACGCCCATCGCTCCCTGCGAAATGACCCCTGCCGAAACGACCAGGCCCGCTGTGGCAGCGAGTGACTTGTTCATGTTCACTGTGGTACACCTCCTTCAAAGATATCGGCCACAGGTGAAATTACAGTAGCACACCTTGCGTAATCCTGCTAGATAGTTTGCTGTTGTAGTTTTTATAAAAATAAACGCGGTATACTAACTATATGGAACCTAGTGTTTTTACAAAAATTATTCGCGGTGAAATCCCCAGCCATAAAGTCTATGAAGACGAAAATACCTTGGCCTTTCTTGATATTTACACGGTTATCCCTGGGCACACCCTGGTAATTCCAAAAAAACAAGTCGAGTTCATATGGGACCTTGAGGATGCAGACTACCAGGCCGTCATGGCAACGGCAAAAAAAGTCGCCCGCCGCATGCGTGATGTATTGGGCGTGAAATATGTTGGCGAGAAAATCATTGGAACCGATGTGCCACATGCGCATATACACCTCATTCCTTTTAATGATTCGAGTGAAATGCGTGACGTAGGGCACGAAACTGACGAACCCGACCACGAAGCATTTAAAGCGTTAGCCGAAAAACTCTACTTTGAATGATTACCGTTGTAGCGATTGGTAAAAAGCATGAAGCCTGGATACAACCGGGCCTAGAACGCTATGAAAAGCGCTTAAAACAGCCATGGAATGTAGAATGGGTACTTTTACCGCATAGCGCGCTCGAAGGCGTGGGCGCCCGCCAGGAAGAGTCTGAGCGCATATTAAAACGCTTGGGTAGTGACCATTTTGTGATTTTACTCGATGAACGAGGCAGGCGGCTGGATTCCCCTGCCTTCTCAAGGCTCATTGAATCAAGTCACACCTACGGTAAAAAACTAGCGGTTATCATTGGTGGAGCGTATGGTGTTACCGATGAGCTGCATCAAAAAGCAGATATGGTGGTGTCCCTTTCAAATATGGTGTTCCCTCATCAACTGGTACGCCTACTATTGGTTGAGCAATTGTACCGCGCGCAGTCGATAGCCACTGGGTCCAAGTACCACCATGAATAAATAGCCATGACTATATATTGACAAATTATCAAGCTTGTGCTAATATAAAAGAGTAACATCTTAAAAATAAACATAATGTTTGAATTTACCTTTAACGCACCAATCTCACTATTTGTAGCCCTGACGGCCCTGGCTGGCGTGGCAGTACATGATACGAAAATAGATAAACTCGCTACCACCTTTGTAGGCGTACCCGCTTTGATTGCTTCAACCGACGGTAGTAGTAATAAGCTTGCAAACGATCCGCACACGCACGTTGAACGAATTAGTATAGAAAACAGCTCCCAGCCACGAGTCGCCCCGCGACTTGGCGACCAAAAAAGGTATGCGATGCAAAAGAACGTACCTAAAGGTGGCCACTCCTTTGATGGCTACAATATACCTCTTCGTTAGTCTGTTATAACTTGCAACTCATTAGCCAAGCGCTCGATTAACTGTTTAGTTTCCTCGGCATCATTACGGGATTGCTCAACAAGTTCAGCTGGCGCTTGCATGACATAACGGTCATTTGCCAGTCGTGCTGCCAAATTCTTAAGGCGTGCTTTGGCCTCGGCCAACCGAACTTCTAGGTTTGATTGGTGCTCATACAGCGTTTCTTCGTCTATTACCAGCCAAGCTTCCCTGCCCGAATTTGCCAGGCGCAAGCCGCGTGGTTGATCGGTTTGCTCAATTGCCTGCAAGCGGGCGAGCTTTTTAATCAAGTCAGCATTATCTTCTACCAAGCTATCACTGTGGTAACTAACGGTGTATTTTTGGTTACCCGGCAGTTCGCTTGATACGAAACGAATCTCGCTGACTAACTGCTGAACGCGCTCGAATTCGCCAGCAGCGATTTTGTTGTAGCTGGCGCCACTTGGCCAGTCGGCACGAATAAGCAGACTTCCCTCTTTGTACCACGGCAGTGTTTGCCAAATCGTTTCGGTAACGAACGGCGCGAATGGATGAGCGATTTTTAAACAAGTATCGAGTACCCAGGCGAGCATGTCTGGATTGTCTTGTTGCTTACTGGCTTCAATATACCAATCAGCTACCACACTCCAAATAGTGTGGTATACCACTTCGGATGCTTCCGCAAAGCGATACTCACCTAATAATGATTCGATGTGGGCGGCTGCTTGGTCAAGTTCCCGGCGCACCCAGTGATCGGCCAGAGTGACCGGGGCGGCTTCTTGCATGGCGTAGGTATCGCCTAGCTTATCTTCAATAAAACGGGCGATGTTCCATAGCTTATTGCAAAAGTTGCGGCCCGCTACTACCTTGGTAGTACTAAAAGCTTGATCTTGCCCTGCAGAGCGGGCAGCCACCAGTCCGAGGCGTAGCGCATCTGAGCCATACTCACTCAACGTCTCGATAGGATTAATAACATTGCCTTTTGATTTGCTCATTTTTTGGCCATGCTCATCCAGCACCAACCCGTGTAAATATACATGCTTGAACGGCACCTGACCCGTAATCTTTAGACCCAGCATAATCATGCGCGACACCCAAGGGTATAGAATATCGTGACCTGTTTCCATAACTGCGTTCGGATAGAACCTGGCAAGGTCACCCCCAGCTAGATAATCGGTGGTGATGAACGGCCATTGCCCGCTGGTAAACCATGTGTCAAAGGTGTCTTCTTCCCGGTAATAGCGCGTGCCATTAACCATGATATGCGGTTCGTCAACACGCTCATCAAAAATCCAGTCGTTCGGGTCTGTTTCACTTTGAAACGCAGGAATTGGGATGCCCCAAGGAATTTGGCGTGATAAGTTCCAATCGCGAATATTTCCAAGGTAGTTAATAAGTTGCTTGCCACGGGCTTCGGGGTAAAATGTTACCTTCCCTGCCTCAATTGCCTTAATAGCCTCTTGGGCCAACGGTTCCATACGTATGAACCACTGATCTTTGATAAGCGGTTGAATGATACTGCCACATTTGTAACAGTGGCCAACGGCGTGTTCAATATTTGTTTCACCGCGCAGCAGCTCGGCGGCTTTTAACGCGCCCAGTACGTGCTTGCGGGCTTCTTCGGCGGCCAGTCCGGCAAATTGCTGCGGCACATTAATCATGGTGCCATCAAAATCAATAACTTGTATCTGTTCTAAGTCGTGTCGCTTCCCTACTTCGAAGTCGTTTGGATCATGGGCGGGCGTTATCTTTACCGCACCGGTGCCGAAAGTTTGGTCAACGTACTCATCGGCTATAACTGGTATCTCTTTTTCGGTTAATGGGAGCAGTACTCGTGTACCGATTAAGTGCTTGTAACGCTCATCGTTGGGATTTACGGCTACGGCAGTGTCGCCAAACAAAGTTTCGGGTCGGGTTGTGGCTACAATAATTTCATCGATCTTATCGAGGGTTGGATACGCAACCTTGTACAGCTTGCTTTTTTCATTCTTATGCTCGACCTCTATGTCGGCAAAGCTGGTGTGGTGCACTGTACAGTAATTTACAATGCGCTCACCCCTGTAAATAAGGCCCTCATCCCATAGCTGCTTAAAAGTTTTATAAGCAGTAGAAATAACCTTTTCGTCGAGTGTAAATACTAAATCGTCCCAGCTGGCACTGGCACCCAGTGCTCGTAGTTGCAGCTCCATGTCACCGCGCTTTTTATCAACGAAGTCCCACACTTGGCTATACAGTTGTTCACGTGAAAAGTCGAAGCGACTCTTGTTGTTTGCTGCTAATTCTCGCTCATATACCACCCAGGTTTCAAAGCCCGCATGGTCAGCGCCAGGGATATAAATCGTATCCCTTCCCTTCATGCGGTAAAAACGAATCAGAATGTCTTCAAGATCTGCCATAAGGGCATGGCCGATATGTAAATTACCGTTGGCATTTGGCGGTGGCATTACTATGGCGTACGGTTCACCCTTCCCGCTTGGCTTAAACGCCCCGCTACTTTCCCATAGGGCGTAGATATTCGGTTCGTAGTTGCTTGGTTCGTATGCTTTCGGTAATTTCATAGTATTTTTCACGTGAAAAGTTCTGTTAGTAGTTTTCCACGTGAAAAGTTTCGAATTCCCGTGGCCCACCTCTTAATGTATATGAACTTAGTATAGCACAGCCACAGGATGAAAAGACGCGCTATAATAAAAACAATGACTGAGGTAAACACACACACTGATCAATCAACCTGGGATAGCTTGGTGACCGCACATGGCGGCCATCCGTTGCAGCTATGGGGCTGGGGTGAGGTCAAAGCGGCCCATGGGTGGCAGGTTGACAGGATGCAAATAGGGCAGGGTGGTGCGCAGCTGCTGATTAAGCGCTTGCCAAAACCATTTGGCCCAATGGTATACGTGCCCCGAGGGCCATTCGGCAGCATACTTAACGATGATACTGGCAGAAAAGCATTAGTAGAATATATACGCACGACATACAAACCAACCGTGCTGACAATTGAACCTGACACTACCGTAGCAGTAACCTGGAAAGGGTGGAGGAAATCCCGCAACCGGATATTGCTGGCGCGCACGGCTGTCATGGATTTGACGAAATCCGATGATGAACTGATGGCGGTTATGACAAAAAAGACCCGCCAATACATTCGAAAATCAGCAGGTGAGGGGATTGATGTAGTGCGTGCCATATCTTTACAAGATGTGAACGATTGTTTGGCAATTTATAAGCAAACCGCCAAGCGGGCTGGGTTTGCTTTGCATGATGACGAGTATTACCACGATATCTTTACGAAACTCGGCGAGAATTCGCCCGTGTTCATGGCGAAATACCAGGGGAGGGTAGTGGCATTTTTGTGGCCGATTGTTACGCCTGAAGTGGCGTTTGAGCTGTATGGCGGTATGAACGATGAAGGTCAAGCCTTGCGAGCTAATTATCATTTGAAGTGGAGTGTTATTCAAGAAATGAAACAGCGCGGCGTGAAGCGCTATGATGTTAATGGGCTATTGAACGACGGAGTAACCGCGTTTAAAAAAGGCTTTATACCTGATGAAACTCAGATGAGCGGTACGTACGATTATCCGTTATCACCACTTTATTCTTTATGGAGTACGGTGTTACCAGCAGCAAAGAAATTATTACAGAAATTTCGATAGATAAGCTGAATATATCGGTTTTTGCATGAACGACTCCTGCTCCCCCTTACGCTTCGCTGCAGTCGCTTTACGGAGCCGGAAGCCGTCCATCCAAAAACCTCGATGACATAGCCCGCGGGTGGCATTCGGCGGGGCAGCGCCCAAAAATAGTTTCAGTGGCTACCTGAAATATTTTTAGGGGTGGACCGAATGACAGGACCCGTGATTACCCTATTTATTCCAAACAGTATCACGCATCGAAAGGCTTGGACGGACGGCTACCTTATCAACTGATGTCGGCGGTACAACCTGCGCGTGGTAATAACCCAGCGCGGCAATCATAGCCCCGTTATCGGTGCACAGGCTGATTGGGGCGTATTCGATAGGTAGGGGCAAACGCTCAGATAACTGGCGCCTAAGTTCGCTATTTGCGGCCACGCCACCAGCAATCACAACTGACGCAGGATTAAACTCTTCAACTGCTTTTTGGGTGGCATCTACCAGCGTTTTAACGGCGGTGTATTGGAAACTAGCTGCAAAGTCGGCCCTCTGAGCATCATTTAAGCGCCCTGGAAGCTCGTGAGAGGCAAAAGTGTGGTCAACACCCACTTCACGTTGAATGGCCCGCAAAACGGCCGTTTTAAGGCCCGAGAACGAAAATTCGTAAGGGCTGGATAGTTTTGCTTTAGGTAAGCTGTACGCCTTGGGGTTACCGCGTTCAGCTGCGGCAGTAATAGCAGGGCCGCCCGGGTAGGGTAGGCCGAGCATGCGAGCGACTTTGTCGAACGCTTCGCCCACCGCATCATCAAGCGTTTCACCAAGTAAGCGGTAATTGCCATGATTCTCGAATAAGACTAATTGCGAATGAAGCCCGCTTACGGCGAGTGCCAGCATAGGAAAGGTAGGTTGGGCAGAGGGAAGTTTTAGGGTTGGATCGGTTGAACCTGTAATAAAATTGGCATAAATATGACCTTCGACGTGGTGAACGGGGTAGAGCGGCTTATTATGAAGTTCGGCCAAGGTTCGAGCGGCGAGGACGCCTACCAGTAAGGAGCCAATCAAGCCAGGTGCATAGGCAACGGCAATGGCGTCGATGTCATCCCAGGTAACATTCGCGTCGCGCAAGGCTTGGCGAATAACCGGATTAATTACTTCTATATGGGAACGAGCGGCTACTTCTGGTACGACTCCTCCATATTCGGCGTGAATATCAACTTGCGAGTTGACGACATTCGAAAGCAGCCGCTTGCCATCTTCAACCACGGCAGCGGACGTCTCGTCACAACTCGATTCGATTCCAAGAATAATCATTGCTAAAAAACAGTATAACCTAGCTAATGCGCAGTGGTAAAATAGATGACATGAAACAAAATGCTTTGGGTGAGATGAAGGCACGTGCGATAGCCTGGCGGTATGGCAATCCGTCACGCGGCATAAAATTAATAGCTGTTGCAGGGAATAAAGGCAAAACGACTACCGCCTTGTTACTGAATGAATTGCTGCGTGAAAGCGGTGCTCAGGTAGCTGTATTTACTAACAGTGCCTGCCAATTTAACGGCGAACCTGTAAGCGGATCGTATGACAACTCGGCCGAAGCGATGCTTGGACAACTGCAAGCCGTTAAGAAGAAAGGCGCCTACTACGTAATTGTTGAAGTTACCGAAGCGCTGCTTGCAACGAACGTACTGCCAGCACTGGCGATTGAAATGTCCATCGTAACGAATGAATCCGCATCGGCCCGCGCCTTACTTGAGCATCCGGCGAGCTCCTGTGTTATTCCTACTGGGTTTGACATCGACGGCTTACGCGTGGCGCCGCATCAGTTAATAAGTTTTGGTACCGATACTGCTTCGGAAGCTCATATAACCAGCATCATTGAGCGCCGCAAGGGCACTGAAGTTAACCTGGTGATAGATCACCAAACGAAAATCGCGGTTGCCACCTATTTAGTTGGTCAGGCTAATGCTTTGAATGTGGCCGCGGCCGTATCGGCGGCTTACGTGCTGGCAATTGGCACGGAGTATTTTGAAGAAGGCGTAGCACGACTAGAGCGCGTTCCTGGCAATTATGAATATTTATTATTACATGATGATGCTGCCTATGAGGCGGTGGCAGACGCTGCTTTCATGCCGCTTTCAGTTGAGCTTGTAGTAACGTCTGCCAAAAAATTAGCTCGCCGCCGGCTTATCGCGGTAGTGGATTCGAGTGTGGATGCAGACTGCTACCCACTACTGTCGCACACGGCCGACCGGGTCATCGCGGTAGGTGAAGGGCCGGAGATGCCAGGTATAGAGCGCGCGCCAGCTCTGCAAGAGGCCGCTGATATTGCTACCCGGGCCGCCAAAAAGCAAGACCTCGTACTGCTGCTGGGCCAAGAAGTCACGGCTATTCAACCGCACGGCGAACCATACGCGCAAACTGTAGTAGGAAGCAAGCATACCGATGAGTAGTACATTCAGGACAGGGGTAAAGAAACTTATTCCCACTGGTATATTCCGGTGGATTGAGCCGTTTGGCCATTTGGTCGAAGCGGTATTGGTAAACGTGTGGTACGGCTTTCCAGCCCGTGGACTCCACGTGATTGGAGTAACCGGTACGAATGGTAAAACCACCACAACTTTCATGATTCACCGCATGCTCGTTGAGGCAGGCTATAATGTTGCACTTATGTCTACAGTAGCTAACGGTTTAAACAATAGTATTGTTATGCAAGAGCAGCACATGACCACGGTGTCTAGCCCTCAGTTACTACGCCACATCAAGCAATTCAAAAAGCAAGGGGCCAAGTGGCTTGTGCTCGAAACGACCAGCCATGCCTTGGCCCAACATCGCGTGTGGGGCGTGCCGTATGAAATTGCTGTCATGACGAATATCACTCACGAACATTTGGATTACCACGGCACGTTCAAGCGTTATTTAGCGGCTAAGGTGAAATTGTTCAAAATTGCTAATAAGCACGGCAGACGCTTTGGTGTAGTGAATGCCGACGATGAACATGCCGGTGAATTTGCTAAGCAGATCAAACGGTCCGTGTCGTATGGCATCAACGGGGGCGATTTACGAGCAACCAATATACAGCTCACTGGTGAGGGCAGCACTTACATGGTGAACATGAAGGGGAAGCTACAAGAAATACGTTGTCATATTCCCGGCGAGTTTAACGTTTCAAACAGTTTGGCGGCAGTAGCGGTTGGCCTTGAGTTAGAACTAACGCCACTTCAGATTATTAGTGGTATAGCTGCGCTCGACGGCGTAGAGGGCAGAATGGCAACGATCGATGCTGGCCAAGAGTTTAGTGTTATCGTTGATTTCGCTCACACGCCAGATTCATTCGAGCGACTGCTCGGCGACCTTCGAACTTCTACCAAAGGTAAATTGGTGGTGTTATTCGGATCGGCTGGACGCCGCGATGAAAGTAAGCGCGCTATTCAAGGTGGCATAGCCGGCAAGTATGCTGATGAAGTGATTGTTACTGAAGAAGATGACCGTGATGTGGATGGTAATCAAATCATGCAACAGATTGCTACCGGGGCTGAGGCTGCCGGCAAGGTAAAAGATCAGAACCTATTTTTGATATTAGATCGGCCAACCGCGATTGATTTTGCGGTTACCCGGGTAAGCGGACCGGACGATACCTTAGTACTGCTCGGTAAAGGACACGAAAAAACGATTGAGCGCGCCGATGGCGAGCACCCATGGGATGAAGCCGGCGAGGTGCGCCGGGCATTGGCTGCAGTTGTTAAACGTTAAACGACAAGCTTGTGCAGCGAATATAGCCGCCGCCTTTGGCTAGTTCGGTGATGCGAGGAGTCATAACGGTAAGTCCCCGCGCTTCAAGGTCTGCTTTTAAGCGGGGCGCGTTGGCGCTCATTACCACTGTTTCACCGGTTGAAACCAAGTTACAGGCAAAGGCTTGTTTGGCTTCATATTCAGACACGATAATTTTCTCGAAGCCTTCGAGTTCATTCAGAATTTTTTGACTTTCAGGAACGAATGCATCAGGGCAGTAGGCAATCGTGCCAAGCGAATGCTCTGACGGGCCCTTGATGACGGATAGCGCCAAATCAATATCGTAGTAAAAACTATCTGGCCAGCCAGACGATGCATTAATCATTTCATTGCCGTTCTCGTCTTGTTGAGGCACGGCACGAAGCTGGATTCGCGTGTATCCTAAGATGTCAGCTGCAAATTGCTGTGCTTCTTCATCGCTTCGGTAGGTACTGCCGCAAAACAAGTAGTTGCCGCAAGGTAAGGCGTCACCCTGGCCACTAAATTTCCAATTTTCGGGGACTCGGATAACCTCCAGTCCTTGGCTGCGAAGAATATTCTCGGCCCAGTCTTCTTCGGTTTTACGTGCATTAGGCAACCGGGCTAACACGGCTGTGTTGTTACGCACGAGTGCCCAGTTAGCGGCATATACACCGTCTTGACTGGTACTTGGTGGGTCCGCTTTAATCACGTTAATTCCGGCTGTCTCAAATGCCTGCTTAATTTCGGCATGCTCGCTGATGGCTGTGGTTTTATCAATAGTTTCTTCGGCGTAATAAGGGTTAATAGGCTGGTCATTCGAAAAATAATCGGCACCAGACATTAAGAGGGTAGTATTAATCAGACTCATTGAGGTAATTATATATAAAATGGCAAATAAAATCTGAATTCACTTCAGTTTTATTTTGAGTAACTAAGGGAAAAGCCCAGCGAAGCGATAGGAAAAACCGAAGGTTTGTCCTATACGGCTCTGCCGTTAATAATATGATTCGTGTTTTTGCTTGAAATAGAGTTTACGTACGACTTTTTCGACGTATTTGTGCCATAGCTTGGCTTTCCACGGCACGATAGGAACCTCAAATGCACCAACATACTGGGTAACCTGCTTATTAAAACTGGTTTTAAAGCGGGCGAGGCCGCTAAAGGGGTGATTAGGATTCTTTATATCTTTAATTGGGGGTACACCAGCAAGGTCATGACTTAACGATCCATGGTTTTTGGCCCACTGGATTACGTGCCACTGCAGCAGATGTGAAGCGCCGTAGGCTGTCCGTTCACGCACACTCGCACCATCTTTATACATGCTCTTCGTGCCTTGCACCATGGCATAAGCACCAGCTACTACTTTACCTTCAAAGTAAGCGAAGAATAGTTGCCCGCGACCTTGGTCTTCGTAACGTGTATAAAATGCTTGGTAATATTCTGGTGGACGAATAGCAAACCCGGCACCGTGGGCGGTTTCGAGGAATAAATCATACATAATTTTACAGTTTTCGGGTGTTGCTGGAACTTTTTCTACGGTCACGCCATCACGTTCGGCTCGTTTGATTGCATGGCGGCCTTTTTGATTAAGGTTTGCCATGATATCTTCTAGCGACGGCGACAAATCGACATACACGGTAGAGTAGTTGTATTGCACTGGTGCGGTTGCAATAAGATTCAAAACGGAAAGTTTAGTCATGTAATCAAGCTCTGGCTCAATCTTTACCGTAAAAACACCTTGTTTTTTAGCAAACACAGTTAATTCTGGCAATAAATTAGCTAGCTCTTTCTTGGTGGCAATGCCAGGGCCTTTCGGGCAGTACCATACCTTGCCAAGTAATGGGATGGATTTTTCGATTACCGAAAACACACAGTAATCACTTACGATATAGCGCGCTGTCCAGCCAGAACGTTCTTTTAGTTCAACGAATTCTTTACCTTGCAGAATATTACCGCCACTTGGGTTTTGGTCGATAAGGTCATTCCAAGTGTCTAGTTCTGGTTGAGTTGCGAAGCGCATATGCATACGTCTATTGTAGCGCATCGTAAAAATTAGCACTCACACTTGACGAGTGCTAAAATGCTTTTTACAATAGAATCACACATCTAATACATAACGGAGGACACAAGAACGTGAGTTCACCAATTACCCCACTGGGCGACCGCGTGGTTGCCGTTCGAGAGAAAGCTGCCGAAAAAACAGCTAGCGGTCTGTATTTGCCAGACCAAGCCAAAGAAAAACCTGTTGTTGCAAAGGTAGTTTCGATTGGTAAAGAGGTTAAGGCTGTTAAAGCAAACGATAAAATCTTATACAAAGAATATTCAACTACCGAAATAACAATTGATGGTACAGAGTACCTGATTGTCAAAGAAGATGACATTCTAGGAACCGTAGCATGATTTTAGACACCGCGCAGAGTATGGCACTACTTATCATTAGCCTGGTTGCAACGCTTGTACTGCTAGGAATTCTGATTATAGTACACAGACAAACCGCTAAAATGAAAGAGCTCGATCTGCGCATGAAAGCCATGGAAAACATGGAAATGATTGAAGAAAACGATAACGATACGAAATAAATTTTAAGAAAGGAGCAGTACCAAGGGAAAAGAGCAGCCCGACAGATTTTCACACAAATCTGACGGCGCGTCGAGAAAAACCGGGGTCCCCGGAAAATCGAAAGATTTTATGGGGCGTAGTACCGTAGGTTTGTCTTGAAAGCCCTTGGACGAAATAGTATGGCAAAACGAGTATTTTACGATGATGATGCGCGTGAGCGCGTGCTTGAAGGCGCAAAATCACTCTACGAAGCAGTAAAAGTAACCTATGGACCAAAAGGCCGCAACGTGGTGATTGCAAAAGGTTACGGCGGGCCAACCGTTACGCACGATGGTGTAACCGTTGCAGAAGCGGTAGAGCTACCCGAAGACGATGACAAAACCTTAGGCTACAAAGTTGGTGCCGAACTTATTAAACAAGCTGCCAGTAAGCTGAATAAGGTTGCCGGTGACGGTACGACCACCGTAACTGTGCTTACCTACAACATTCTAAAAGAAGCGAACCGTTTGATAGCCGCTGGGCACAACCCAATGGAGCTCAAAATGGGTATTGAGGAAGCCGGCAAAGAAGTAGTAGCCGCCCTTGATGGCCTGAGCGAAAGCATTGAAGGCAACACCGCCCGGGTAGCCGAAGTCGCAACAATTTCGGCAGGTGATAGCGCAATTGGTACATTGATTGCTAATGTTATCGAAAAAGTTGGCAAAGACGGCGTAGTAACAGTAGAAGCTGGCCAAGGCCTCGAGATGGAAGCCGAAGTAGTAGAAGGCTTTAGTATGGATAAAGGCTGGGCTAGTCCGTTCTTCGTAACTGATGCTGGCCGCCAAGAAGCGGTGTTTGAAAAGCCGTCTATCATTATTACCGACAAGAAAATTTCTACCGCCGCTGAACTCTTGCCGTTAATCGAAAAACTCGCACAAGCTGGCAAAAAAGATATCGTACTGATTGCCGACGAAGTTGATGGCGAAGCGCTCAGTATATTGGTACTTAATAAGCTAAAAGGCGTACTAAATACGGTTGTTGTAAAAGCGCCAAGCTTCGGTGATCGCCGCAAGGATATCATGGCTGACATTGCCGTACTTACTGGTGGCCAAGTAATTAGTGAAGACCAAGGGCTTTCGTTCGAAAACGTTGGCTTAGAAGTAGTTGGTAGCGCCCGTAAGGTAATTGTAGGTAAAGATGAAACCACGATTATTGAAGGTGTCGGCAAAGCAACAGACCTAACAGACCGTACAAAGCAGATTTTGTCACAAGCCGAAAACGCCAGCAGCGAATATGATAAAGAACAGTTCGAAAAACGCGCTGCTGCACTAAGCGGCAAGGTTGCCGTTATTAAGGTTGGCGGTGCCACCGAAACCGAAATCGACGAAAAGAAGTTCCGCGTAGACGACGCGGTAGCGGCTACGAAGGCAGCACTTAGCGAAGGCATTGTTGCTGGAGGTGGTGTAACGCTTGTTAATCTGTCGAATGCCATCAAGGTAGAGGGTTCAGATAGTGTGGCGGCGGGCCGTACTATCCTGAAGAACGCGCTTAAGCAGCCATTCCTACAAATCACTACAAATGCTGGGTTGAACTCAGAAGCACTCCTAGCTCAAGTAGAAGCTGGGAAGCCGGGCTTCGGCGTGAATGTCATGAGTCCAGATAAAGGGCTGGTAGACGTAAAGAAGGCGGGCGTAATTGACCCAGCTCGCGTTACTAAAGAAGCTGTACAAAACGCGGTTTCAATCGCATCAACAGCGGCTACTATGGGTGCACTGGTTGTAGACATTCCTGAGAAAGAAGCACCAATGCCACCAATGGGCGGCGGCATGCCAGGTATGATGTAGAGATTGTCTTTTTAAGAATCGCACCACCCTATCAGTTCAAAATGGTAGGGTGGTTGCATATTTTTAATAAATATGCTATAATAATTAAGATGGAGCCAAAGGAATCTTCTATTAATGACATTTACGAATCATTTAACTATGATTTTGATGACGGATCTTCTATAAACTTGGAGCAAATGTATGCTCAGGTTGTTCGATCGGTTAATGATTTTTATAAAAAGTACGTTTCAGCCGATAGCGAACGAACACAAGACGATTTCTATAACCTTATGCGCGAAATTACACCTACGCGTGCATTACTGCATGTTGCAATGGCAGCGCGCGAAGTAAATGCGGTCTTAAACGATACGACGATCGATAAAACTGATGGACATGTATTGAACGAGACATGGTATGATTCATTCGACCAATGTGTAGATATCGCTATTTGGACAAAAGACATGGGTGGCGATGAGTTGCAAGGATTACGTAATTTTGCATTTAGTAAAATGGTTGAGATTACTGATGAGCAACACTCGCACGACGCTAATTTTGCCCATTATGTGAATGCTCTAAATTGGTATAGCCACGTAATAATAGCCACCTCGATAATGTTGGGTGAGACAGCTGATGAAGCCGTTGAGTCATTCGATAAGGAAGTCGCGGCAAATCATGCCGGAGTACGCAAGCTAGAGCGACTTGAATTTGCGGGACATAATCTTTTTAAAGACAAGGTTAAAATTTATGGTGATTCAGAAAAGATTCGCTCAGGTGCTCGTTATGTTGCAGAAGGGCTTGAAGAAGATGCCGAGCAAGCAGCTAAAGCATTTATTGACATTAGCTACTTCAATGTACTGCGCAATGAGTTAACACGATGTAATGAGGATTATACAGCCAGGTGGCAGTCATTTATCAAAATGGCCAGAGAGTTTGCAGCAGACGATGAGGTAGAGGAAGTGAGTATTGAAGAAGATATACCTAATGTAGTTGAAAATATTGATTTGGAAAAATTTAAGCCTCTTGAAGTGGACTGGGAAGTACTACCACCGGGTAGGCTACAGGATACTGCTCGTCAAATTGCAGAAGAAATGAATAACTCGGGACATGAGGTAAGGATAGATCCTGAGCGGTTAAGGGCACTCGAGCTGATTCGTACCCAATGGGGTGCTGACAGATGTTACTACGCTAAGGGTGCACTTAAATCCCGACGCATACAACACGATGCTAACAGACAGTGTCCTGACCAATATATTCTGCTGGTATTGCAAGATAGTGATAATCAAGGGCGTATGATTGAGCACGTGGTGGCCGAGAGTCCGATTGCTGGTCCGCATGCTATGTATCTTTTTAGGCAAGACGTAAACCCATGCGTACATTGGCGCATTGTTATGGCAATGGACAAAGATGATGCACGCAAGCAGGGAGCGCGACCGGTAAAACATCCTAAGCTTGATTTCTCGTCTGATTTACCTGGTGTTATGGCAGAACGTGTGGCAACATTACTCGAAGCTACTCCGGATGAATTTAAGAGGCTTGAATTCCGCGGCGACACATTTGTTATTCGCAAAACTCTTGCTATCAAAGCTTTCCAGGCCCTTGCCTCAGAGGGAATATAAAGCGGATTAATGAATAAAATAGACCGGTAAGCCGGCCTATTTTATTTTGGGTTAAACTTTAATTCTGTTGATTCTGGTTGCTCAAGAAGTCGATTTCTTTAATGATATCAAGCAAGGCTTGGGCGCGGCGGGCGTCGTCGGTGATTTGCTTGGCAATTTCGTGGGCTGGCTCAATCAGCGAACGGTCATCGGTAGAGCGAAGCAGCAGCAAGTAAGTGTCGAACTTTTCTTCGGCTGGCAAGCTTAATTTATCTACCAAGGGGCGAAGTTCATTGATGGCTTCAGACTTAACGCTGGTAAGATCGCCGTTTGCAGCGGCTGGGGCAGGTGCAGCCATAGCAGGTTGCGGAGCAACAACTGGCTCCTCAACTACCGGTGGTACAACTGGTGGGGCCGCAGGTTCTTCTAGCGGAGCTGGCTGCGTAAGGGCGGTATCGTTGGGTAAATCAGTGGCACTTGCGTCGGTGGCGGCTGTGGTGTCGTCGGCCGAAGTATCGGCTTGTTGATTAATGCCAGCTAAAACCTTCGCGAGTTCTTGATCGTCGCTTATCGGCAGTTGTGATGTTTCTGTTGGATCGATTGTTGTTGCCATGCCCACCTCTGATATTAGTTATGCTTAAAGAGTTATTCATACTGTACCATACAAATAGCCAGTGAGTAAAGGATACCCAACTTGAATCTTAAAACCTCATTCATGAGATCCTTCCAAGCCTAGAAATTCACGATAAGCGACGTAATTTCTAGGGATGCAGTCGCTTTACTCTCATTTCATTGAGGTTTTGGGATTCAAGCTTTCAGCGTACCAACCATATTCGGTATAATAAAAGCTAATAACAGTACTGGCTGAAAAGGAGAGTAGAATGCTTGATGATAAAAATGTTTTGACGCAACGTGACCCGCAAGATGCCTTAGGAGTAGCTGGTGGGCAGTGGGAATATTTTTCCCGTTCATTTGATGCAGAGTTTCACCCAAGCGGCGAGGTAACAAATATCGTATGGGCCGGCATGGGTGGTTCGGCGCTCCCTGCCGTTATAGTGCAAAGTTGGCCACGTGTCACGATTCCATTTGAAATTACTCGCGATTATTTGATTCCGGCGCATGTGGGACCGAA
Source organism: uncultured Candidatus Saccharibacteria bacterium (assembly GCA_964629385.1). GTDB lineage: Bacteria > Patescibacteriota > Saccharimonadia > Saccharimonadales > Saccharimonadaceae > UBA1020. The sequence goes on from CAZVUR010000010.1 coordinate 17,453, forward strand.
CACGTTATTTATTGCATCGAGCTATTCCGGAAACACCGAAGAAACACTTGAAGCCCTAGCCAAAGCCGAGACGGCTGGTGCGCAAATCGTGGTAATAGCTGCCGGCGGTAAGCTGGCTGTCGCTGCTGAAGAAAATGGCTACCCCCTGTTTGCAATTCCCGCTGGTATTCAACCACGCATGGCTACCTTCTATTTTGTAAACGCATTCCTGCACATCGTGAAAGACCTTAATGTAACGGTAGAAGACGTAAGCGAACTTGGCAAAGTGGGCGAGTGGTTGAAGGCCGAATCGGCTGCTTGGGGCGCAGACGTGCCACTTGAAGAGAACGTTGCTAAACAGTTGGCCACCCAGCTAGTGGGTAAAACAATCATTATGTACTCAGGACCAAAATTATTTCCGGCCGCGAATAAGTGGAAGATTTGTTTTAACGAGAACGCCAAGAACACCGCATGGACGAACTACTATCCGGAATTTAATCACAACGAGTTTATTGGTTGGAGTTCACACCCGGTTGAAAAGCCGTTTGCGGTAGTTGAGATCAGGAGTGGGTTAGAGCATGAGCGAATTCAAAAGCGTTTTGAAGTAACCGAACGCTTACTTAGTGGCAAACGCCCAGCGCCAATTATCGTAACGCCACGTGGCGAAACACTGCTACAACAGCTTGCGTGGAGCTTCGCGCTCGGTGATTTTGTAAGTATTTACCTTGGTATTTTAAACGGCGTAAACCCAACACCGGTTGAGTTGGTGGAGAAGCTCAAAGTAGAGCTAGGTTAAATATCATCTTTGGCAAATGTCCATGTGGTTGAACTCGTGCCCCAGTTGGCCGTGGCGCCTACACACGGGCTAAAGTATGCCGCGTCATTAGGTGTGCTTGCACCTTCAGCACCAACAACTTGGAGCATATACCATCCTGTAGTTCGGGTCGTGCACCCATAGCTTGTTGCAGTTCCTTTAAGATACCTATAATAATGCGAGCAATCATTAGTGGGAGGAATAGGCACCTTTTTAAGATAGCCACCATCTACTAAAGGCTTCATCCAGTTTGCATCTTGTCCCCAACTATAACTATATCCATTTGCACTACACCCAGTAGTGCCTTCGCCAGCAGCTGAAGTAGCAGATGTAGGCGGGTAACTGCCATTGTCGGCTTTATAAAGCTCAATAGCTTTCATAATTACCTTTATATCTTGGTAGCGAATATTATCTCGCGCTCGGGTTGTACGTTGTTATACGCCACAATTGTAATTGCTGCCAATATGGCTATCACTACAATAACAATTAAGAGTTCAACAATAGTAAAGCCTGCTTGTTTCGCCCACATTTTCATGGGTTCAGTGTAGCATAGCCACTAGTGGTAGCGCCTGAGTGACTCAATAGGGTCTTTACGCGCGGCTCGAATAGCAGGGTACAGTCCAAATATCACGCCAACGCCAACACTTAGCACCAACGCCCAGCCCACAATCGCCCAGCTGAAGCTTGGGTCGTAAGGTATAGCAAGGCTAACGGCAAAAGCGATTAAGTAGCCGCCAAGGAATCCGAATATACCCCCGATAATACTTATTATCAGGGATTCAACGAGGAATTGCCCGACGATAGTGGCGTTACTAGCGCCAACCGCTTTTCGAAGGCCGATTTCGCGGGTACGTTCCGACACCCCAACTAACATGATATTCATGATTCCTACGCCCCCAACCAATAGCGACACGCTAGCGATGACTGTCATGGCAACACTAATAAAATTGAAAAGGTTGCTGCTTGGCTTAGCGATTTCTTTGCCTATGAATACCTCGGCATCTTTTTCTCCGTCGTGATTTTTTGTGAGCGTCTTTTCGATAGACGATTTGAGTTGGTTTATATCAGCATGGTCGGTTGCTTTTACATTGATTTGTTGAATTTGAGCAACACCGCTATTAAACAATTTGCCACTTTCAAAACTAATAATGGCCGCATGGTCAAAATCAATATTGTTATAGTTAATCGGCTGATTTTGTCGCTTTAGAATACCAACAACGGTAATTGGTTGGCCACGAATATAAAATCGTTGGCCAACAGATTGTTCGGTACCGAATAAGTCAATCGAAAGTTGCATGCCAATGACTGCCGTATTAACGCGCGTTTGTTCATCAATGAATTGGCCGTCAAATATGTCGAATTTTGAAACTTTTATGAATTCAGGAGTTGTCGCAACGATAGTACTTTCTTTGGGCGTTGCTACACGTGAGCGGACACTCCCAGAAACCGTCATGATCGGCGTGACAGACGAAACACCTGGAAGCTTTTGTAGCGCGGCAACATCACGTTCTGTTAATGGACTGGTGGTGTAAGCGGTAAGGGGGGTAGGGTTGGATAAGTCCGTCAGAGTGGGGTTATTGGCTTGTGGCCTGATTACCGCCAGTGAGCCGCCCAGTTTTGTAACCTGCCTATCAAGCACGCGGTTCACGCCGCTACTGAGCGCCAAGATGGCCGTAACGCTTGCCACGCCAATAGCTACCCCAATCATAGTCAGCATGGTTCTAACACGTGCGCGGTCGAGTGACTGGCGGGCAGTTCGGTAGTGTTCACTAAATAGTACAGGCATTTATTTCCCCTCCGGGAATAAGACAAACCTACGGTTTAACTCGAGAACCCCTTCAAAATCTGCGATTTTGTGGGGGACCCCGATCTCGTCGCGCCATGCGAGCGAATAAATCGCTCGGGATGGGCTGTTCTTTTCCCTGCTAGACTGCAAAATCATTTTTTGGCCTTTCGTTTCGTGGATTTTTTCTTTTTAGTCTTATTAAGCGGCCGCTTAGCTGATGTGTCTTCCTTCTTAATTGGTTCAGCGGTATCGGTATCAATCTTGCCATCAAGCATGGTAATCACACGGGTAGCATAGGTAGTAAGGTTAGGGTTATGCGTGACCATTAAAATGGTGTTACCTTTTTTATGGATTTCTGACAGTTCTTCCATAATGATATGGCTGGAGCGCGAATCCAGGTTGCCGGTTGGCTCGTCGGCCAGAATAATACTCGGGTTATTTACCAGTGCCCTGGCAATAGCCACACGCTGGGTTTGGCCACCGCTTAGTTGCCACGGCATATAATATTCACGCTCTTGCAGGTGAAAACTTTTTAACACGTCGCTGGCACGCTGTAGCCGTTTGGTATGGTGCAAGCCACTATAGGTGAGGGGCAGAGCAACGTTCTCCAGTACATTGAGCCGTTCAATTAAATTAAAACTTTGGAACACAAACCCAATTTGGCGGGCGCGGATTTGGGCTTGTTTGCCGCCGCTTAAGTCCTCAACGTTTTGGCCGTCTAATATATATTCACCGTCGGTAGCTCGGTCGAGCATGCCAATAATATTGAGCAAGGTTGTTTTGCCGCAGCCGCTGGGGCCCATAATTGCAATGAACTCACCTTTATTAATAGTCAGGTCAACACCGTCGAGCGCGTAATGCTCTGCATCACCAATACCGAACCGTTTCTTCAGGTCCATGAGTTCAATTACCGGTTTGCTCGCAGATTTCGCCGACATATGTTCTTATTGTAAAATTCAGCTCCAGATAAAAGCAACCGTAAGCGGGCCGTATTTTACACAACTAATAGATTGCTAAGGTATCTTGTAGAATAGTAATAGTACGGAGAGGTGGCCGAGTGGTTGAAGGCGCACGCTTGGAAAGCGTGTGTACCAGCAATGGTACCGCAGGTTCGAATCCTGTTCTCTCCGCCAGTAATAAACTTTTTTCGGAATTGCCGTCCGCATGGGCGGCTTTTTCTTTGGCTGCGCGGAGCGCGAGCCAGAT
>CAZVUR010000011.1:0-20204 GCA_964629385.1 uncultured Candidatus Saccharibacteria bacterium
CATCAATCACCGTAGGTGTAAAATCACCGTAGCGTTTCGTGGCAGCTTTTTCTATAATCCAGTCGGCTATATGCGGGTTTTTTGGTAGTAATGAACCATGCATATAGCTACCTATCACGTGGCGGTAGGTAGCACCCTCATATTCGTCTTGACCATTGTTGCCGGCACCTTTTACGACTTTTCCTAATGGCTGTACGGATTTTCCTAAAAATGTTTGGCCGCTATGATTTTCATATCCAATGATTTCTCCGAATTGGTCGCTTTTAGTTACGATATTTCCTATCATCCGCTCTGGTCCGCCATGGGTTTCAATGTCAAAAATGCCAACCCCTTTAATTTCGTGCCCATCTTTTGTGCGAAAAAAATGACCGAACAATTGATATAACCCACAAATGACCAGCATTGGAGTATCTGAATCTGCGAGTTCATGAAGTTTTGGCGCGATTTTAAGTAAATCAACCTGAATCTTGTCTTGACCCGCGTCTTGGCCGCCACCGCCAACCACGATATCGACATCTTGCGGGAAGGCATCACCGGGATTATACTCGTGCAACATCGGTTCGTAACCATGCCAAGAAGCACGCTGCATAAGTGTGAGCACGTTACCCCAGTCGCCGTATATATTCATGTCGCGTGGGTAGAGCTGCAAAATGTGGAGTTGCTGTTTCATGATATAACCTTTACGTCTGTTATTTTTGCAAGTTCACGTCGCAAACCTAGCATAGCGGTATAACTGCAGTAAATTCGCTTTGGTACGTCTGGATACTCTTTAACGAAATGTCTGAGTGCCTTTTGTAAGTGTGGCTCAACTGCACTTACTTCCACCTCATTGTACTGTAAACGCAAGGCCATATCATATGCACGAACACCGCTGACTACTGCCACGCCGCCAAGCTTCAGGCTATCAAAATCAACATCCCATAACCAACTCATGTCTCTGCCATCAGCGTAATTATCGTTAATGGCTATCATGGTTGCATATCCATTGGCTGGAAATGATTTCAAGCCAAGCCGAAATCCACCTGGATTTTTAACCAACACAAGCTCGAGTGGGTGAGAGTCAACCATCAACTTTTCGCCGCGGCCGAACGCTGGTGTGATAGATTCTAACGTGTGCGTAAGTGCAGTGATATTTAGCTCATGCTCTAAAATTTTCGCTACTAAGCCTATTGCCGCCGCCGCATTGAAAATATTGTAAATTCCATCAAGCTTTAATGTAGCGGTCAAAGCTGTTTTATTCAGCATGAATTTGGCAGCAGAATTATCAACAGATTCCAGCGACGCAAGCGTGGGCGGGAGCTCGAGCTCAACAGTGTCTGATCCGCGCATATCATCATCATTCGGAAATTGGTTCCTAAGGTCATGGGCCAATCCAAAGAACGATACCTTCTGACTCGGTAATTCTTGGGCAATTTTTAATAACCTAGGATCTTCCCGGTTAATAATAATTGCTTCGGTAGCGTGCTTGGCAACGCTTTTAAGTAAGTTTGCCGTCGCATCGATTTCACCAAATCTATCCAGTTGGTCACGCATCACATTCAGTAGTAAACAGTAGCGGGGTGGAATAGCTTTTACAAAATGTACGGCGTGAGCTTCATCGAGCTCTAACACGGCTATATCGGCCTTTAATTCGCCACGGGGAGTTATTTCGCCAAGCAGCGCAGCCGCTACGCCGCGGGTGAAATTGCTGCCGGTACGGTTAGTAAATACGCGTAAACCCTGGCCTTCTAATAGCTCAACAACCATTTTGGTGGTAGTCGTTTTACCGTTGGTACCGCTGATTAATACAACTCCTTTCGGTAGTTGGCTGAGGCAGTTATATATGAAGTCTTTATCAATTGATTCAACGAATAATCCAGGCAGGGCTGAACCACCGCCACGTAATTTGGCCGCTTCTCGTACCGCTTTTCCAAGTAAAATTGTGAGCGGTGTTGGTATTTTTGGCATATGCTCTATTATACCCGAAGCATTACGCTAAAAATACGGTACAATATGGATATGGTTATTGTGTGGGCCCTCTCGTGGTGGTATGGCGCAGGTTGGAAAGCGCGTGTGATTAGCGTACGCAATCAGTTGGCGAGTTCGTATGACTACTTTTCAATCGGACTGCTTTTTTCGAGTTTGTTTGCACCGTTTCGCCAAATCTCAGCTGGCAAAGTTCGCGGGCCACTAAGTGTGCAAATACGGGCATTTTTCGATCGGCAAATATCGCGCGTAATCGGGGCGATTGTTCGGATGATTCTTATCATTTCTGGTGTTGTTTGGCTTGGGCTGCAGGCTGCGTTTGGTGGGCTTGTTATAGCGCTTTGGGCACTCGTGCCACTTCTACCCTTGGTTGGATTTGTTGCCATGCTCGCAGGATGGGTGCCGACGTGGAGATGAATATTAATCCGCATAGCGCCAGGGCGGCTAAAGCTCGCTTGGCAAAGCAACTTGGCGGTGCTACCAAGACAGTTGTAATAATATGTACCATTCTGTTGTTAGCCTTAGGCGTACTATTGCTACTAGTAGGTGTTTCTACGGGCTGGTTCTTAGCCAGTTTGGCTGCTTGGCCACTAATGGTTTTGTTGTGGCATGGAGGAGAACTTAACAATGTACCTCCAAATTTACCAGCCAAATCGATCGACGACATCCTAGCGTCGGATATTTTACAGTCTCTTCCAGCCCAACCAACACCAAGCCAGATTGCTACAGCAACCATGCAAACCCGCAGTGGACTGTTTTTTGCCGCTCGATTCGGCATTACGCCTAATTTTCTGCAGCAAATTGCAAGTACCGAACAGTCTGATAGTAAGGATATGTGGAGTCATGCATTCGAAGTAAGGGAAGAGCTTGGGCTTGATGAACTTGGTGCAGGGCCGATTATTTATGCACTTGTTCGTATGTTCCCCGAACACGAGGGTGTGTTGGCGCATAATCATCTGGAGCTCGATGATATAAAATCCGGTATAGTCTGGCAGCACCATTTAGAAAACCTAGTAAAACACCACAAAATGCCAAAACGTACTGGTGGAGTGGCGCGTGATTGGACATTTGGCTACACGCCGCTTTTATCTCGCTTTGGTATGAACATAAGTGAGCAAATTGCTGGCGGTGGGTTGTTGAATGTCGATATGGAATCTCACGCCGAAGGATTGAATCAAATTATTGAAACGTTTTCGAACGATGGCCGCCAAAATGTGGCATTAGTTGGGCCAGCGGGTGCTGGTAAGACAACCATAGTGCATGCCTTTGCCGAGAAGTTACTCGATGCTTCATCGCGCCTGCCGAGCTCGTTAAAGTTTCGACAAGTCGTCATGCTCGATGCCTCGTCGTTACTTTCGGCAGCGCCAGGGCGCGGTGAGCTTGAAGATTTGATTATGCGCATTTTTGGTGAAGCATTCGCGGCAAAAAACATCATTCTTTGTTTAGATGATGCGCAGTTATTCTTTGAAGATGGCGTAGGCTCGGTAGATATGAGCAATGTTCTTTTGCCAATCATCAACGCTGGTCGCTTGCGGCTAATTCTTACTATGGACGAGCAGCGGTACTTGCAGATTAGCCAGCGCAATAGCGCGCTTGCGAATGCTTTGAACCGCGTAAATATTGTGCCTGCAACCAAAGAGGAAACGATTGCTGTCATGCAAGACCAGCTAATAATGACGGAGTTTGGGCGAAAAGTAACTTATACCTACCAGTCGCTTTACGAAGCGTATCGGCTAAGTGAGCGTTATGTGCACGATTTAGCGATGCCAGGCAGGGCCTTAAAGCTCCTTGAATCGGCAGCCGCATATGCCGAGAATGGCTTTGTTACTATGAATTCGGTGCGTGAAGCTATTCAGCAGACGCAAGGAATTAAGATAGGTACCGCAACGGCTACGGATGAACGCGAAACATTGCTTAACATGGAGCAGCTTATTCATGAGCGTATGATTAACCAAGTACGTGCCGTAAGCGTAGTAAGTGACGCGCTTCGGCGAGCACGGGCTGGGGTCCGCAACGAAAATCGACCAATTGGCACATTCTTATTCCTGGGCCCAACAGGGGTAGGTAAAACCGAACTGGCTAAAGCCTTAGCCGATGTTTATTTTGGCGGTGAAGGAAGAATCGTTCGGATTGATATGAATGAATATGTTCGTACCGACGATGTGACACGACTAATCGCCGATGGTGCTACTGATCCATCTAGTTTAACCGCCCAAGTTATGAAGCAGCCCTTTAGTGTTGTACTACTCGACGAAATTGAAAAAGCGCATCCAAGTGTTCTTACTACGCTGCTGCAGCTGCTCGACGAAGGTATTTTACGCGACATTAATAACCGTGAAGTGAGTTTTCGTGATGCGATTATTATTGCTACAAGCAATGCTGGGGCAGATAGAATCCGGGAATTCATTGAACGTGGCTACAAACTGGAGCAATTTGAAGATCAATTTGTTGATGAGCTAATAAATACCAATCAGTTCCGCCCAGAATTTTTGAACCGGTTTGACGAAATCGTAACATTTACTCCATTAGGCAAGGCAGAGCTGCTGCAGGTAGTCGATTTGATGATAAAAGGTGTAAATAAAACGCTTGCCGTACAAAAAGTTTCGGTGGTTGTGGAGCAAGGTGCCAAAGAACTACTAGTAGAAAAGGGATACGATCCACGACTGGGTGCCCGCCCAATGCGGCGTGTCGTGCAACGCGTGGTAGAAAACAACGTTGCCAAAGCTATACTAGCCGGCATGATCAAACCCGGCTCTACCATCACAATCACAGCGAGTCAGGTTGAAGATACAATGGGTAAGGAAGAAAAAGTACAAGCTATAGAAGACGAGGGCGGCTTTAATCGAGCCTAAGCCCAAATTTCTTCATCTCTTAGGACTGAAAACAATTTGAAATTTCTACAATTATCGCTTTTGTTTTGATTGTATAAGGCTCTCGCCGTGCTCGTCGCTTATTATATACTTACCAGTTTTTAGAAAGTAAGCTAAGCGTATGCCATCTAATAAGATTCTACCTACTATAACGCAACCGATTAGCAGCAGGCTGGCATATAAAACGGTTTCCATAGTTACGGGGGCGTGAATTCTAGGCGGGATAGTTCTTAAAATGTTCACAACGCCAAATAGCAGCAGTGAATCTAAGGTTGCAGTTAGCAATAGTATGAAGGATAAATAATTACGCGAAAGGCCTAAGTATAACCGCCATCGACCACCCGTGCCTGAGCCATGACCCAACGGCACAATGAATGCCCAATTACTCTCATTAGGTGCTAAGAACCTTTCTACACGCGTCATAGATAAATAATAACATTACTCCAACTGAGGTATGTTCGTGTTACATAAAAATTGGTACCCCGGGCTGGGTTTGAACCAGCGACCTTAGGCTTAGAAGTCCTCTGCTCTATCCAGCTGAGCTACCGGGGCATATGTAAGATTATATCTGAAACTAGCTAAAACTCACTAATCATATCTATGCTCATCTACCTTTCGCCGGCAAAAAGTTGTTTTGCTACAATTAAAATAAGATGGACTTAGCTGGATTAAAAGCTCATAGGTGTACGAACTGTAATAAAATGTTGTTTCGTGGAACACTCGGCATGGGCATGGTGGAAATAAAATGCAATCGCTGTAATCACATATCAATGTTTCATTCTATAGAGGTCATACTGCGTAACAAACCACGTACGTATATCATTGTGTATAACTCCGAAGGTCGTATCATTATTGGCAGTGAATCAGTACAAAAGTTTTTGGGATATAATACTAACGAGCTACACGCACTTTCTATCCAAGATATCTCACCCAAAAATCAGCTTTACAAAACAAGCAAACGTTCAAGCTCGCAAGCTCTTGAGGATTGGGAACAGTACCATGCGCATCTCCCGTCAGATATCGTGCACAAAGCCAAATCTGGAACTATAATAGATGTAACTGCTAAATTCTTCCCAATGGCATCATATGAAGATTTTTACACGGTTGGCCTTTACACGGTTGTCGATTAAATAAATAATGGCGTCTATCTGTAAACTTTAGCATGGTATAATTTTGTTGATACATATCAAAAGCATATTCATAAAGGGCATCGAATGAATTATTTTAAGAATAAATACTCTAGTGGCTTTACCATAGTTGAGCTACTTATAGTAATAGTGGTTATTGCCATCTTGGCCGCGATCACGATTGTGGCATATAATGCAATCCAAAGCCGAGCACGTTCGGCAGCTGGGCAGTCAACAGCAAATGCAATCGTCAAAAAAGCAGAAGCCTGGAATTCAGTTCAATTCAGTTACCCTACCTATAACCAGCTGAATACGAATTCGGTTGCACCAACTGGCCCCACAACGCCTGGTGGCGCCACGGGTCCATCAGAGGCAAAACTTGATAATACCAATTCAACAACGAACGTAGCCGTTACAAGCACCACTGCAAATAATGGACAGACAGTAACATATTTAGGTAACTGTACCGGCGGTGGCGCAAAAATTGGGTATTGGGATTATGCTGCCACCACTCCAGGTATTGTGTATATATACGTTGGCGGTGCAACATCATCTTCAACTGGTTGTTCATAATATAACAAAAGCCACACTCCTTACATCGTTTACAAAGTGGGTCATATTTGCTTCAGTTAACGTTCTTGTGTTAGAAGCCTATTCATTGGCACCGTGATGCACCGTATGTAAAGATTAAGCGAGAGCAAAGCCCATGTAAAAGGCCGTTAGCAGTGTTGCCTATCCATAAGCGTTATTTAATGCTATACTTTCAGGCATATGAGAAAAAGTCAGCTGGCTTCTAGGGGCATTACAAGGGCAGTGGTTTTACTGATTGTACTGATTTCTATACTTCTTGGCTACTGGGTATTTTACGCTATAGCCAATAAATCGTTGCCCCTACCCGAAAGTGCATCCAATAGTCAAAAAACGTCCGAGAACCCGCTAAGTCCTAAAAAGAATGGAGCTAAGTAGTGTTTCAAAACAAAGGCTTTACTGTTGTTGAATTGTTAATTGTGATTGTGGTGATCGCAATAGTGGCTTCCATTACTATTACTTCATTTAAAGGAGTAACAAACAGGGCGGCAAATGTTGCACGTAGTGATTATGTCAGGAAAGCTTATGATCAACTGCAAACGTACTTAACTTACAACGGCAGCACAAATTTAAAAGCTTCTCTTCCTGCTGATACGTATGTCTGCCTTGGTACAGGTTATGTCGATGTAGACCCAGGTGCTGGAGTGGCTTGTTATTACGACAATTATAATGGAACTACAACCATCTACAGGTCGGTTAGTGGTTTTGACGCAGTACTGAGCAATGCGAATACATCTGTTACAGGAAATTTTCCCAAATACGCCTATAAAGTCCCTTCGGAAGACTTTGCACAAACTGCTCCGCTTTATTACTATTCCAACAATCCAAACTATGTAATAGATGGAAAGCCTGGTGTGTATAGTAGTATCTCGTATTATCTTGACGGTGCGAACGTTGATTGCGGAGTAAGGCCTATATTAACCTACGTAAGTACCGTAGGCAGTGTTTATAACTACACGGCACGTAGTAATGCGATCAACTCCGGATATGGAGAATTTGAAGGAGCTAAGTACACTACCTGTGAGATATATACTGAGCTGTAAATAAGCCTTTTTCTGGCAAATACAAGTTTTTTCAGAATTTCACTGCGCTCCACCGAACACGCATCTGGCTTGCTTTCGCTCGCTGGTGCGAGTTGAATCATCGCTCATACCTTTGAAAAAACCGAACGCTAGGTCCGGTTTGTTCAGTGGTGCGGGTGGCGAGAATGTTGCATGGCAACTTCCGCTTGCTCATTCTGGCAAAAGCAAGCTTTCCCAGAATTTCACTGCGCTCCACCGAACACGCATCTGGCTTGCTTTCGCTCGCTGGTGCGAGTTGAATCCAGCAACACATACCAAAATAATAACCCCAGGCAAGCTGGAGTGATTATTTTGGTGCGGGTGGCGAGAATCGAACTCGCATCATTTGCTTGGAAGGCAGATATATTAGCCATTATACGACACCCGCATATGGGGCGAATGAAGGGTTTCGAACCCTCGACCTACGGAACCACAACCCGTCGCTCTAACCAACTGAGCTACATCCGCCATATATTTGTCGATACAACGTGACTTATTGTAGCATAACAGGGGCGGGAATGCCTAGATACCTTGCACAGTTTCTATATTGGCCCCGAGTGAGTTTAGACGGTTGGCTAAATCTTCATACCCACGGTTAATAGAGTAAACATCGCGCAGTACCGATGTACCTGGTGCTGCAAGCATAGCTATTAAGATTACAACAGAAGGGCGAAGGGCAGGGGGTGCCACAATATCGGCTGGCTTCCAGCGTGTTGGGCCAGATAAATAAATACGGTGAGGGTCCACCATCTCTACTTGCGCATTCAGTTTTGTAAGCTCTGTAAAGTAAATAGCCCGGTTTTCGTAACTCCAATCGTGTACCAAAGTACGGCCTTTTGCTACCGTAGCAATCAAACCAAGGAATGGCAGGTTGTCCATATTCACGCCTGGGAATGGCATACTATGGAGCTTATCTTTAGGTGCCACGAGTTTTGAATGCTTTAATTGCACATCTACTAACCGAGTTCTCCCATTCCTGGCAGTGTATTCATCCGAAAGTTCGTACCTAAGGCCCATGCCTTCAAGTACGGCTAGTTCTAGCTCTACAAATTCAATAGGCACGCGTGTAATGGTAATTTCAGAGTCAGTTACAATACCAGCTGCGATAAAACTCATGGCTTCAATTGGATCTTCGCTTGGATAGTAATCAACTTCCTGATTGATTGAACGCTTACCTTTAATGCGAAGGGTTGTAGTGCCAATACCTTCAATCTTTACACCAAGTCTTTCTAGGAAAAAACACACGTCTTGCACCATGTAGTTTGGGCTAGCGTTACGAATAATCGTAGTGCCGTCGTATAGTGCCGCAGCCATGATGACGTTTTCGGTTACCGTATCCCCACGCTCGGTAAGGAGAATGGTTTTTTCAGGCCCCTTTTCTTTTACTGTTGCGTGATAATAATCTGTATTTGGAGCGGCGATCACATCCATGCCAAAAGCGTTCAGGCCTACCAAATGTGGTTCGACAGTGCGTGTACCAAGGTTGCAGCCACCGGCAAACGGCAGCTTGAAATCGTTATATTGGTGAAGTAGCGGGCCAAGGAACATGATGACCGTACGGGTACGTTTGGCTGCCTGAATATCCATATCTTCGAGGCGCAGACGAGCCGGTGGAGTAATTTCAAGGTCATTATTTTCAAGCCATTTGGTTTTAACGCCAATGCTCTCGAGCACTTCAATAATACGATTTACTTCTTCAATACGGGCTACCCTGCGCAGGGTAGTCTTGCCTTTATTAAGTAGGCTGGCGCAAAGCAAGCCCACCGCGGCGTTCTTGCTGGTTTTTACTTCGATTGAACCGGATAGTCGGGTACCACCACGTACCTTAAAGTTGATTTTACCTGTGTGATTCAGCATTACAAGATTACTCTCGAGCACCTCGCTAATACGGGCTAACATCTCTATGCTGATATTCTGGCCACCTTTTTCAATTCGGTTGATGGCACTTTGGGAAGTACCTAGTTCTTTGGCTAGTTCGCTCTGTGTCATCTTACGAGCATTACGATTTTCTTGAATAAGTTTACCAAGCCGTCGCTTGTAGTCGGTGGAATTCATGCTTACCAGTATATCACATACGATATAAAAGCAATATGATACAATATGTATATGTTATAGCTATAGTATCGTCATCTAAGTTGGTGTTAATCTAAATAGAAGAGGGAGCATAAATATATGCAAGATGATGAAGTAGCAAAACTTATTGCTGGCGAAACCAAACGCCAGGCGGAAGGATTAGAATTAATCCCAAGTGAAAATTACGTGAGTAAAGACGTACTTACGGCGCTCGGTTCGATATTCACGAATAAATATTCAGAAGGTTACCCGGGGAAGCGTTATTACGGCGGCCAGGAATTTACTGATCCGTTAGAGCAGCTTGCGATTGATCGGGCTAAAAAGCTGTTTAAAGCTGACCATGCGAATGTACAGCCGCATTCAGGTGCACCAGCTAACGAAGCGGTGTATAGTGCGTGGCTTGAACCCGGCGATACCGTGCTAGCTATGGATTTAAGCCACGGGGGCCACTTAACTCATGGCAATCCCATGACGCGAAGCGCCAAGCTGTACAACTTTATCCCATACAAAATGAAAGATATTGAAACTGGTGAAATCGACTATGACCACCTGCGCGATTTGGCAGTAGAACACAAGCCAAAAATAATTTTAGCTGGATTTTCTGGCTATCCTCGTGACCTTGATTATGCAAAGTTTGCGGCGATCGGTAATGAAGTCGGTGCGCTTCTTATGGCTGACATGGCACATATTGCTGGGCTAATTGCTTCTGGCGTTAAAGAGAATCCATTTGACCATGGTTTCCATGTTATTACCACTACTACTCATAAAACCCTTCGGGGGCCACGCGGCGGCATGATACTAAGCCGTGGTGTCGTTGGTAACCCATTAAAGGCACCCGAAAAGACACTAGAAAACATCCCGACGTTAATCGATAGAGCGGTATTCCCGGGTATGCAGGGTGGCCCGCACATGCATGTTATTGCCGCCAAGGCCGTTGCTTTCGGTGAAGCCTTAAAACCCGATTTTAAAGACTATGCCGCCCAAATTCTATTAAATGCAAAAACGTTAGCTGATGAGCTGATGCAGCGCGGCTTTAAACTGGTAACCAATGGTACCGATAACCATTTAATTTTGGCTAATGTGCAGCAAAGCTTTGGTATTGACGGTAAAGTAGCCGAAGAAGCTTTAGATAAAATTGGACTTACGCTTAATAAGAATTCGGTACCAGATGACCCTAATACGCCGTTTAGGCCAAGTGGTATTCGTTTAGGTACGCCAGCGTTGACAACCCGTGGATTAACACAAGAGCATATGCCGTTAATTGCAGATTGGATGAAACAGGCGATTGACGGGCGTGAAGATGAAGCGCTGTTCGCATCTTTACGTGAGGAAGTGAAAAGCTTTCTTAAGGCTTATCCAATTTAATACATCACCTAACCCAAAAATAATAGCCCTTTGTTAAAGGCTATTATTTTTTGCGAGTTATTAATTATAACGCTACAGATGCGAGGCTCGAAGTTGAGACCGTTGGAAGAGTAGGACATGTAACCGATCCAACTTGAGTAGACTTCCATGTTGTGTTGGCGTAGTCATACCACCAAATGCATCCTCCCAATGCCGTATTTGTATAATTGGTATAATACAATGTCTTGGGATCAGTCGGAGCCGCGATACCGTTATACATTCCTGATGTTGCGCCAGCAGTTCCTGCTACTGTAATGAACGCACCACCCGCGTACCAGCTGCTGGTTGTAGAAGTGGTAACACCGTTTTGGGTTCCTGTTCCAGTGATTACACTGGTCACATTTGGGTACTGGCCATTTTCCACGTTATAAATCTCAGCTTTTTTGTCTAAGGCTGATGCAGCCGCCTGGGCAGCACTGGAACGAGCCCTACTTTGAATACCGTTATAGGCAACTATGGTAATTGATGCCAGAATCGCAATGACCACTATCACGATAAGAAGCTCAACAATGGTGAAACCTCTATCTGTGTTTAAAGTTTTTATTTTATTCAGCATTCAATGTGCCCCCTAGTTAGTTTATGCAAAGGTAACTGTATAAAAAATAGCATAAGCGAGAACAGTGCGCAATACCACTTTTAACTATCAAAATACGCGACTTAATTATCGGTCGCGTATTCTATGACTAGAGGCTAATATGTGGTGCTAGCTTCCTGAGGTTGAGGTAACACAAGCTGTTGTAACGCCACCCGACTGGGCCAGCTTTAGGGTTCCGTTATTTAGATTGTAATCGTATACGTAAATTTGGTAACCAGTCGTGGCACCAGCAGGTGTGGTAGGTGTCGTACCTGCGCATTGTCGAACCTGTAGAGTGCTTGTACCATTAGTAGAAGTTATACTTGCAGCTACCGGTTGGATAGTTATTCCACTACCAGTAAGTGTTGATTCGTTTTGGCCGCTTAATTGAGAAGTAATGTTACCTGCGGCTGTGTATGTTGGATATGCGCCAGTTACACTATTGAATGCTTCTATTTTCTTTGCAAGACTTCCGGCTGCAGCAAGTGCAGATGTATCGCGTGCTCGGGTTTGAATACCGTTGTACGCAACAATGGTAATCGCCGCCAAAATGGCAATCACGACGATGACGATCAAAAGCTCGACAATGGTGAAGCCACGCTGTGAGGCACGTTCGGTTAACTTAGTAGTAATGTTTGGCATTCTAGATGCTCCTATTATTTAGTTTACAATTAAGATACATAAATCAACTAAGGGGTTGTAACAGCTGCACAGCTTGCTGTGGTGCCGCCGCTTTGTGCTTGTACCACACCACTACCTGCAGTGTAATTGAATACATTTAATTTATATCCGGCACCAGAGTCACAATACATCATTTGTACTGTTGTGGTACCGTTCGTAGACGTTGGAGCAGTTGCGCCAGTAATTGTGATACCGCTACCAGTTAAGCTTGACTCATTTTGGGTGCCCAGCTGGGTTGTAATACTAGAGCTGTTAGTAGGGTACGCGCCAGTAACTGAGTTATAGGCTTCGATTTTCTTTGCTAGCGACGCAGCAGCTGCTTGCGCTGACGTCAAACGTGCTCGGGTTTGAATACCGTTGTACGCAACAATGGTAATCGCCGCCAAGATGGCAATCACGACGATGACGATCAAAAGCTCGACAATGGTGAAGCCTTCGTCAGTTCTTACGTTTTTTATATTATTTAGCATTTGTATGCCCCCTAGTTAGTACTGGTTATGCTTGTAATAGTTAAAGTGTACTAAGTAATGGGGTGTATTTCAAGTGCTTTAGGACAAGTCGAGTATAAGTGTAATTTATTGTCATAGTATGATGCACAAATAAAATGCCTCAAACGATAGCTCGAGGCATTTAATACTTAATTAGTAGAGATAGATTAGGCAGCTGTATAAGCGTTGGTGCAAGTTACAGTGTTGGCGCTACCATTCGTTACGAATGCGATACTTCCTATACCACCTGCTTGAACAGCGTTAAGCCCTGGAGTAGTAAGAGACCTATCCCAGATATAAATCACGTAACCTGTTGGCACTGTAGTTCCTGCTGTCTGGGCGCCCGCTGCACAAGTTCGTAGCTGTACAACTCCATCAGCTGTAGATGCTGTTGGTGTACCAAGTGTAATACCAGTTCCAGTTAAAACTGCCTCGGTTCCGTTTGTAGTAACATTCATTGCTGTTGTCATGTTCGCTGCAGTGTTGCTAACTGGATATGAGCCGTTTATGCTAGCATATGCTTCCAGTTTCTTTGCAAGATTTTCTGCATTTGTTTGTTGTGCGCTATTGTGCGCTCGGTTTTGTATGCCATTATACGCCACAATAGTAATTGCAGCCAAGATAGCAATCACGACGATCACGATAAGAAGTTCAACAATGGTGAAACCGCGTTCAGATCTTACGTTGTGGATGTTATTCAGCATGTAGCTTATGCCCCCTAATTGTTTAAATACAGTTTATAACAGTAAATATACTATAGTAATATTATAAGCACAAGCATTCTAGTACTATAGTGTATTTTATAGCTATTATTTAAATTATGCAGTTTCTTAATTTACGGTAGATTGAGAACAGTCGTAGGATTTACTACTGATCCACCAGAAGTACCGTTTCCAATTTGGCCATAACTGTTGTCACCCCAGCAGTAAACTTTATTATTTGTACTAAGTGCGCAGGTATGATAACCCCCAGTAGCAATGCCCGCTAGCGTCACACCACTTGGCATTCCTCCTTGAATAACAGCTACCGGCGTATTGCGCTGAATATTTGTACCATCGCCAAGATTATAGCTAGAGTTATATCCCCAACAGTACGCTTTACCATTTGAACCAATTGCGCATGTATGTTGGTACCCAGGTGCGATGCTAACAAGAGAAACGCCTGCCGGGACAGCACCTTGGCTCACCGCGACTGCTGTGAACTGCGATGAGCCGCTGTTATCACCCAGCTCACCATTATGGCCATCTCCCCAGCAATACGCCTTACCATCTGAGCCAATCGCGCATGTATTCGAGATTCCGGCTGCTATTTGCGTAAATGTCACGCCAGCCGGCACGGCACCCTGAGAAACAGCAACAGGTGTTGATGTGTATGATGTCGTCGTCGTGTTACCAAGTGCACCATTTGAGTCATCTCCCCAGCAATACGCCTTACCATCTGAGCCAATCGCGCATGTATGATACCAACCTGCGGCAATCTTAGTAAATGTCACGCCAGCCGGCACGGCACCCTGAGAAACAGCAACAGGTGTGTTGCGTTGAGTGAATGTACCATCACCCAGGTTGTTTGCAGAGTTATATCCCCAACAGTACGCTTTCCCATTCGAGCCAATCGCACAGGCATGATAGCCTCCCATCGTGATTTGCGTAAATGTCACGCCAGCTGGCACGGCACCCTGAGCGACCGCAACAGGCCCCATATCGCCGTTAGGATTTCCAGATACTGCATTTCCTAATTGGCCATAATTATCTTGCCCCCAGCAATACGCCTTACCATCTGAGCCAATCGCGCATGAAGAATATTCGCGACTGGATAAGTATGTAAACGTAACTCCATTAGGTACAGAGCCACGGTTGGTAGCTGCTGCTACTCCGGGTGAGCTACTATCGAGACCCAACTGTCCCTGTGAGTTATCTCCCCAGCAGTAACTATTTGTATTTAATTTAACGCATGAAGAGTATATACCTAGGCCTATAAGATTTCCGCTCATACCAATTCCACTTCCACTATTGCCACTAATGGGTATCGTAGAGCTGAATGAACTTTGGTAGCTTACTACCTTCCCAGCCACTGTCTTGTCTGCCTTAATAGTCACATTAATCGTTGTGGCTGTCGTTGGGTTGGCTGAACTGACTGCCGTACCTGAAGCACTAAGATATTTGACTGAAAAACTTGTCACGTTATCCGCCAGCCGTGTATCGGCTACCGCACATACGCCTGCACCAGCTGTTTGGCAGCTGCTTTTTTGCCATGGCGTAGAGCAGGGTGTGCCGGTGTTTGGCAGAATGGTACGTTGCCAAAGCGTGCCCGAAGATACAAAGTACACAGTTTTTACAGGGTAATAATCATTTTGATTTACATTGGTTGAATTACATGCGTTGGGTGTGTTATATCGAATTAATTGACGGTCTGGGCTGACAGGGTCAAGCGTGGTTGCCGGTGATTGGAGTATTAGCACATCTGTATCGGTGTTAGATGCGTCGTTGTTGGTTACGGTAAATGCGGCCGTGCCGTTATCTGAACCTTGCGGGGAAGTTACCGCGCCAGTGGTGGCAAGGTACCCACCTGATGCACGTCCATTCTCAGCTTCTATGGCATCGAGCGCGGCTTGCACCTGGTATGAAATTTCATTGTTAGTACGGCTTTGTAAGCTATCACCGGTAAGGCTAAGGATTAACCCAATGAATGTTCCAATGAATAATATGATGATTGGGGCCACCACCAGCACTTCAATAAGCGTGAATCCCGCTGCTCTTTTAATTTGCATAGATTGCATGCTCCAACTCTTTGGCAATTCCATTTGCAGTATAAGCCGCTTTAACTTTAACTAAGAATAAATCTGTTGACGTACTGGTGCCTTGCGGGCACGATATGGTAGTGGTGAACGTCACGCTGCCCACGCCGCTAACTTGTTCGGTATTGGTAGTGGTGCCTTCGCTGGCTGCAACGCATCCGCTCGGGTAAGCTGCCGTTACCGTGCTGCTGGCGGTTTGTGACTTCTCGTTTAATAAGCCAGACAATTTTGCCATTTGGCCAGCTTCTTTACCGTCTCGTGTTACCTGCGTATACAATTGGTAGCCAGAAAAAAGAAAAATCGAAGCAATAAATAGCGTAATTAGCAGCTCTACAGCCGTGAAACCATTTTTTAATGAGTTAGTGTGTGTCATTGATGTATGCTCCAAACAGTTACGGTTTCGCCAGTGGTTTCTTTTTTATAAAATAGTGCAAAACGGCGGCAACCTGTATCGCTATAACACAAGGCATAGTCGGTGCCCATAGGCTTATACACATATTTACCAGCATCTATTTCTGACTGCATCCAGGCGGTTATTAATGTTGTAGTACTATCAGCACCTGTGGTGCCCCTTGGGTTACTTAGCATAATAGACGACTTGTCAGGAGGGGTTAATGCGGAGTCTGTTAGGCCAGGAAATGCATCTGAATAATACTGCCTACACTGTGAATACTTCGCGGCTTGCGTAGTATCTTGCGTAGTTGTTGTGTTACACCAGCCGGCGCCATCTATCGACACCATCATATCAGCCCCGGGGTAGGTTCCCTGTGTTGTGCCTGCACCTATATAAAATGGGTTTCCACGCTTATAGTATTGCTCCAGTCCTCGTGCGATTGCGGCAATATCTTCTGCTCGTTCAGCATCCCGACCATTCGCAAGCGAACTCCGAATACCAACCATTCCCAAAGATAAGAGAATTGTTATAACAACAAGAGTAATAATTATCTCAACCACCGTGAAACCACGATTCATGTTATAAGCATAATCAGTTTTTGCTCTAAGGGCAAGTCAAATTTCTAGTGGTTCTTGTTCGATGTAAATTCTAAACGTATCGCGAACCTTGCCAGCGATTTCGTTACGAGCAGCCGCTAAGTCTGCATAGCCGCTCGCAGATTCATTAATAAGAACCAGCGCGTTGGCGTCATGTACCCGCATGCCATGGAGTAGCTGGCCCTTCAAGCCGACTTGCTCGATAAGCCAGCCTGTAGGAACTTTGAAATTCTTATCGCCCATATCGTACGCTGGCATCTCGGGCCAGGTTTGGCGTAAATCATCGTACTGCCATTGTTCAATGATTGCGTTTTTAAAAAACGAACCAGTGTTAGGTAAGAGTTTGGGGTCGGGCAATTTGTCGGCCCTGATTGCCATAACCGCTTCACGGATGATTGCTGGGGTAAAAAGTGTTATGTTATGCTCGTCGAGGTACTTTTGCAATGTTTGGTAAAACGGTGGTTTTGGAGCGGCCTTGTTTAATCGCAGGGTAATACTGGTGATACCATAGCGGCCGGCTTGGCTGCCACGGAACATGCTATGACGATAACTGAACCCGCATTCCTCGTTTTTTAACGTAACGAAGGTGTCTTCTTTTGAATCGTATGCTTCAAGTTCAACTAACGTATTGGCGATTTCTTGGCCATAAGCGCCGACATTTTGCACGGGGGCCGCACCAGCAGTACCAGGGATAGCCGACATTGCTTCTATGCCAGATAACCCCATATTTACCGTTTTTTTAACAATATCATCCCAGTTTTCGCCCGCCCCAATTTTAATAGTGGTCGTTACGCCATTATCGTCTAAAATATCGAAGCCTAGAATGCGATTGCGGATGACAATACCGTTATATGTTTCATCTTTTGCAATGACATTACTGCCGCCGCCTAGAATAAAGAAGGGGAGTGACTGGCTTTTCGCATTTTTGCACATTGTTGCCAGCTCTTCAGCTGTAGTAACGATCCCCATAAACCGGGTGGCGCCCCCTAGCTTCATCGTAAGGTAATTTTTTAGTGGTATGTTTGTGCGAATATCCATGTGAGTCTAGTATACGTCACTACTCTAAAGTGTTACAATGTACTTAGCTATGTTCCCTTTAGCGAAGCATGAGGGCTATGCCTGAGCTTTAGCGGGAGGAGCAAGCTTTTGAATTAACTTCAAAAGCTAAGCGGAGGGCTGGCCCTCCTAAAGTATGCACCCGTAGCTCAGTGGATAGAGCACTGGTCTTCGGAACCAGGTGTCGTACGTTCGAATCGTACCGGGTGTACCATTTTTTTGAAAATCATGATCCAACTTAATTCCAACGGCAAACAACTAATTCACAACCTTGCTGCCCTGCGCACTCAAATGGATACGCGGCGTCGTGCGCATGCAGATACAGAAAAGGTGCATGTTGTGGGCGCTGGTGCAACCTTAACGGCTGCCTACGAACAACTGCGAAACGCCGCCGAATATGCCGAAGAGCACGTACTGCTACAACGTGCTATTCGCCGTTTTTACCATCGACTATTTTTGCTTAAAGATAAAAAGCGTATAGCAAGTAGCGGCGAGGAGTTAATTATTGAACTGACTCACGCTGGCTACATAGCCAACGATTCTGTTTCGGAGCAAGAAGTTGCCGAGATTTCACGATCAGCAGAGCAATATTTTGCCGCGTATGAGCATTTGCAGCGGCGTAAAACCATATCACATCGGCAATCAGATCAGTGGACGTACGAGCTACTAGCGGTTGAAATTGAGTGGCGACTGAACGATAGCGGCTATTTGCAAGCATTTACGCAGTTTGCACATAGTTATTTTTTAGAAACTATTGATTTTAATACCCTATTTGCTACCCAGCCAAAGGGACTGGATGTTTCACTCTATGTAGCGGTTCACCGTGCGCTGTTAAAATCGGATGATGCCGTGGTGCGTCTTGGCTTACTTCGCCGTTTTCAACAGACGCCCGAAAACCTTGCTTCCTATATCGATGTGAATCAACAGATTGATGAGGTGCTTAGTTCGCCAGTAACCGAAAAGCTATTTCGGGTGATTGATCGTCGCGGCGCACATCTTCGAGTTCTGCGCCATATGATTGATGAGCAGGCTGACTTTGAACAGTTGCTTACACACAAAGACCAGTTTTTATTGACGTATGAAAAGCAGGTGAACGCCGACTACGAAGCAGTAAATCGTCGCGTTAACAACGGTGTGATCAAGAGCGTTATTTTTCTGATTATTACAAAATTCCTTATCGGCATTGCTATAGAAATTCCATACGATTACCTCATTGCTGGCAAAATTCTATGGGTACCGCTTCTTATCAATCTATTTTTCCCACCGATATATATGCTACTACTTCGCACCACTATGATGCTACCTGGGCCAGCTAATACTGCTCGCTTGGTGGAGCAAGTGAGCCAAACATTATTTGAAAGCGGTGGCGCAAAACAACTAGTACGGCGCTCTGGCCAGCAATTTGGTATTGGCTACAGCATTGCCTATGCTATAGCATTTATCACCGTATTTGGTGGCGTAGCGTACTTGCTATGGAGCGTGTTTGGGTTTGATGTGGTACATCTGCTTATCTTCTTTACCTTCCTTTCGGCAGCAAGTTTCCTAGGGTTCCGCTTGAGTCGTATGATTCGCGAGCTTGAGTCTATTGAAACATCTCAAAATGGCGTCACGCTTATTCGTGACTTTTTATACATGCCATTCGTGGTAGTTGGGCGATATGTTAGTGACAAGTATTCTAAAATCAACATTGTGGCACTAGGTCTTGACATGCTTATCGAACTACCCCTTAAAACTATCTTGCGGTTAGTGCGTCAATGGTCTGCTTTTATTAGCGCCAAGAAAGACCAGCTCTAAATTTATTTCGCAAACTTTGAACGCACTTGGAACAAGAAGAACCAGCTAATAGCCGCGCCTAATATAACGCCTACGATATTACCTGCATAGTTTGGAACGAATATGTAGATTAATCCCATGACAACGCTAACAAGCGAAGCGTAGAATACAAGGTTCCAGCCACTTTTTTGGTGGTTCTTAAGTTTAGGTACGGCAATCAGATATAAAACAGCTTGCAGTAACATTGCTAAGAGGGCAATATACCACATAAAACCAAGATCTTGACTGGTGTCAACACCAACACTTCGGGCTAAATCAGATACGTAGTGACCGGCTTGCCAAAAAGCCCATGTGCCCCAGAGCATAAGCACGCCTCCAATCAGTACGAGCCACCAGGCATTGTCGGCAAGCCACTTTCTTGCTCCTTCGGGTAGCTGTAAGGGGAATTTCTTATAGGCATCATCGAGCCATTTTTCGAGACCATTAGTTTGATTTTTATGTGGTGTATTTACATGCTCGCTCATATAACATCTCCCATTAGGTTTATGCATTGATAGTACTCCCATGTCTTTTGCATGTAAATACAAACACTAGACAAAATTACCCCTGTTTGCTAACCTGTAATGAGACAAACCAAAGGTTTTCTCATCGCTCGGTGCGACGAAATAAATTCGTCGGGACCGGCTGCTCTTTTCTTAAGGTAATGTGGGCCAGTAGCTCAGCTGGTTAGAGCACCTGCCTCTTAAGCAGGGTGTCGAGG
>CAZVUR010000012.1:0-4299 GCA_964629385.1 uncultured Candidatus Saccharibacteria bacterium
AATTCGCTATATCATTGCGCCCGGGCTTTCCGAAACAGGTACGGCATTAGCGGTGAGTATGATGCGTGTAATTGCCATCAACCCGTTCTTGTTTGCTATAGCTACGGTGATTGCGAGTATCCAGCAAGCGCTCGGTAAATTTACGTTCTTTGCTTTGGCTCCAAGTATTTATAACCTTGGTATTATCGTGGGCATCGTCTTTTTCACGAACGGTATTAATATATTTGGATGGCAAGTATTCGAAGGCGGTATTATGGGTGTGGCGCTCGGTGTGGTGCTTGGTTCGGTGATGCAACTAATTGTAAGCTGTATTGGCTTAACGGGCATTGGACTGGACTACCGGTTCAAGATTTATTGGCGCAATAAAGGGTTCCGTAAAGTGCTGTCGCTGCTGCCGGCACGGTCAATGGACCAAGGCATGGATTACTTAGTGAGCATTGTAGAAACCAACTTGGCGAGCCGCATGGCAGAAGGTACGGTTCGTGCCTATAACCAGGCAATGTTACTACAGATGGCGCCGATTAATTTGATTGGTGTAGCGATTAGCACAGCGGCATTTCCAAAAATGACCGAACGGTTATCGGAAGGCCGGATGGATTTGTTCAAAAAAGAGCTTCGAGCCGTGCTACGAGTAATCGTATGGCTTAGTTTACCGGTGGCTACTGTGGTTTTCTTCACCCGTGGGTATTTGGTTAACTTTATTCAGCCTGGTGGAGATTTATTAATGGCGCAGCTCCTCGGCGTGCTTTCGATTGCTATATTATTCAGGTCGGTATATTACATTACGGCACGTACATTTTACGCCCAGCAAGATACCAAAACTCCGTTATATATTTCTATCTTTTCAATCGGGGTAAATATTATTTTGGCGGTGTGGTTTACCACGTCGCTAGGTATGGGCGCCTTTGGCCTGGCGCTCGCTCAATCAATCATGGCAGCCATTGAAGTGTTTATCTTGTTTACGATTATGTCGATTCGTTTTCCGGACTTACTCAATAATGATTTTTGGAAAGCAACCTGGCGCATGGCCAGCGCAACCGGATTCATGGCTATCATAAGTTATTGTATGGTGCTTATATTTCCACTGCAGGCAGGCGATGACAGTAGCTTCTACTTTACGTTTCCTAAATTTATCCTCATTGTTGCAATCAGTATGAGTGCCTATATTTTCTTTAGCCGCATTATGAAATTGAGTGAAGTTGATCCGGTCATAAAAACAATCCGTCGGCTGATAACTGGCAACGGAAAGATGTAAGTATGGACCAGTCACGTATTAGGAATTTTTGTATTATTGCCCATATCGACCATGGTAAATCAACACTAGCCGATCGATTGCTAGAGATTACTGGCACAGTAAGCAAGCGCGACATGAAAAGTCAGTTGCTAGACAGTATGGATTTAGAACGCGAAAAGGGCATTACGATTAAATTGGCCCCGGTTCGTATGCAGTATCAAAATTACGAGCTGAACTTAATCGATACGCCGGGGCATGTTGATTTTAGTTACGAAGTGAGCCGCAGTTTAGAGGCATGTGAAGGTGCAATTTTGGTAGTAGATGCCAGCCAAGGAATTCAAGCTCAAACATTAGCAAATGTGTACCTGGCTATGGAAGCGAACCTCACGATTATTCCAGTGCTGAACAAAGTTGATTTACCGGCTGCAGATGTACCGCGTGTAACAGCGCAAGTAATTAACTTACTTGGTTGTGAAGAGTCTGACATACTCAAAATCAGTGCCAAAACTGGCGAAGGTGTACCAGCTGTGCTTGATAGTGTGGTTGAACGGATCGCACCGCCAACGGGCGACAGCGGCGGGGCAACGCGAGCACTCATTTTCGATAGCTACTACGATGATTACAGAGGAGTTATTTTATATACTCGTTCAGTTGATGGCCATATCAAAAAAGGCGATACCATTGAGATGTTGGCAACCGGCGCTCATGGGTTAGCGCTCGAAGTAGGTGCGTTGCAGCCAACTATGCAGCCAACCGACTCACTCGAAACGGGTGAGATTGGCTACATCGTTACTAACCTTAAAACCACCCGTGATGCGCGCGTTGGCGACACTATAACCGTAAAACGAAATCATTCCGACGAAGCTTTGCCGGGCTACCAAAATGTACGACCATTTGTGTATGCTGGCTTCTTCCCAGTATCGAACGAAGATTATAATGACTTAAAAGACGCCATTGAAAAGTTAGCTATGAGCGACTCGGCGTTGCAGTTTGAGCCAGAAAATTCACCGGTGCTTGGCTTTGGTGTTCGTATTGGGTTCTTGGGCTTGCTACACATGGATATTATTCGCGAACGCTTGGAGCGTGAGTATGATCTTGATCTGGTAGTAACTAATCCTAGTACAGATTACCAAGTGACCATGACCGACGGTGAGCAAATCGATATTAAATCTGCGTCAGACTTACCGCTTGTAACAAAAATCACTGAGATTCGTGAGCCGTGGATTAATGGTGAAATAGTGGTACCAACAGAATATATTGGCGCAGTTATTCAATTGATTGTTTCAAAACGTGGTTTGCAAAAAAATCTAAGCTACATTGATGAACGCGCATTGGTGAGTTTTGAAGCGCCGCTAGCCAATCTACTGACTGATTTTTATGATCAACTAAAATCGGTTACCAGTGGCTACGGCAGCTTTAACTACGAACTAAGCGGATACCGCGCAGAAGATTTAGTAAAAGTTGACTTTTATGTAGCGGGTGAAATCGTGGATGCCTTAAGTGTGATGGCGCACCGCTCCGAAAGCGTTAGTTTGGGCCGTGAAACTGTGAAGAAATTGAAAGACGTCATTCCACGCCAAAACTTCCAAGTTAGTTTACAAGCAGCTATTGGCGGTAAGTTCATTGCCCGGGAAGATGTAAGTGCCTACCGAAAAGATGTAACCACAGGTCTTTATGGCGGTGATGTAAGTCGTAAAAAGAAAGTACTCGCCAAGCAAGCCAAAGGTAAAAAACGTATGAAGCGGTTTGGCAAAGTCGATATACCGTCTGAAGCCTTTACTGTAATGTTAAAACGCGACTAGGCCGTAGCCAAACTGTAAAGCCGGCTTAGAATAGATGCGAGAACCTCATCTTTTGAGGCTTCGCTGCTTACTTCAACCAGCAGTCCTAGGTCGCGATATACCTCTATAACTGGCAAAGTTTTTTGATTGAACTCATTAATTCTATTTTCAAGAACATGCTCTGCGTCATCGGCACGACCTTCGCGGTCACCATATGCTTGTGATTTTTTCCAACGTTCATACAAGGTATGTTCATCCATAGATAAGTACACTACTGCTCGTAGCGGATGCTCACTATTACGCGTTGCTGCTATCACACCTTGCTCTTCACCAATCCAACGCCCCACAGAACTAAGAATCATAGGCTTACCTGCAAATTCTTTTTTAGATAAATACGGCGTGACAATACGTAAGTACTCATCCGTAGGGAATAGGTTTCCTGCATCCAGGCTAGCTTGAAGCTCTGGCGGGATTACGCTGTTTCGAAGAATATCGCCACCGCCAAGTAACGGAGCATCGAATATTTTTGCAAGTTCGTTGCCGTGGGTATCTTTACCAGCAAACGGTAAACCAAAAATGTTGATAGAACCAGTGCCAAGCCAGTGCTTGACTTCAAGCAGCTGGCGCTCAGTCAGTGCCAATCTCATGTACCTAGTATACCGTAAAGGCAGATACTACAAAACGATAGTCTGGCACTCACATTGATTGAGTGCTAATGTTGAGGTATAATAATCTCATGACAGAGCGTCAAATTGCAATTCTGACATCTATAATTGAACAATATGCCGAAGTGGCTTCGCCAGTTGGCAGTGTTACGCTTGCAAAGCTTTTTAATGTATCAAGCGCCACGATTCGTAGCGAGATGGCTAAGCTTGAAGAACTAGGCTTAATCGCTCAGCCACACACCAGTGCCGGCCGCATTCCTACCGATAAAGGCTACCGTTTTTACGTAAACTTGCTTACTAATCGGACCGAAGAAAACCTAGAGCTTGATCGCAGTGCGAGAGCGATTGAGGCGCGTGTTTCAACGCATGGCACAAGAGCGGATCGTGCAATCCGATCAGCGGTAGATAGTTTGGTTGATTTAACGCAGAACCTTGGGTTGGCTACCATTGGTGATGAGTTGTATTTAAGTGGTATGGGAAATTTGTTTAGCCAGCCAGAATTTTTGCAAGGTACGAATGCTCAAAGCGTTGCCAGGTTGCTCGATAACCTAGAGCCGTGGCTACGCGAAGCCGCGCCAAATGAACCCCTGAATGTGTTTATTGGTAGTGAGAACCCAAT
>CAZVUR010000012.1:4399-20042 GCA_964629385.1 uncultured Candidatus Saccharibacteria bacterium
ATTGATAACATTGAGCGTGCCATTACTCACGCTCCCTCAGACATTCAAGACAATGCCTGGGTACAAAGTGTTATGAATCTTACTAAGCAACTTGATAAATCACTCGAAGGCCTGAACGTAAAACGAATTGATGCAACGCCTGGCAGTGAATTTAACGCTGAACTGCACGAAGCAATTCAGTTCGACGAAGAAGCTGAGGGTGAAAAAGAGGTGATAGCAGAAGAGCTACAAGCTGGCTATACCCTAAACGGCACTCCTATTCGCCACTCAATGGTTAAAGTCACCCGCCAGTAGTGCTTGTGCTATAATTTGCTCATGAACATGTGGGCAAAACAAAGAGGTTTTACGATTGTCGAACTTCTTATCGTTATTGTGGTGATTGCCATATTGGCTTCCATAACAATTGTTGCCTATAGCGGCATTCAAGCACGTGCCAAAGATAGCGTTCGGAAAAATGACTTGGCGGAACTCGCTAAAGCAACCCAACTTTATGCGGCAGATAAAGGTGATTTTGCTGAAGCTAACTGCGGTAGTGCAGGTAGCGGATGGCTACCGAGTGATTATGATGGTGCCGGGCCAGCTATATCTATAAATGCATGTCTCATCAACGGAGGATACCTTTCGAAAGAACTCCGGGATCCAAGCGGTTTAGCTAGTTGCTCGGGCACAACCTGCTACGCCTACATGAAATGTAGTGGGGGCTTGGGTACGTTTTATATTGCTCATATTGAATCGTTGCCACAACTAGGTACTGAGACGGACGGTACTAACTGTACAACGTATGATACGGCATACGGTATGAATTACGTGGTAAAGGTTAATTAATGCTACATAAGCGCGGCTTCACAATTGTTGAACTACTCATTGTCATCGTAGTTATTGCCATTCTCGCCGCGATTACGATCGTTGCGTATAACGGTATACAGGCAAGAGCGCGTGATACGCAGCGAATCTCTGATATTACGAGTATTCTGAAGTCACTAGAAGCGTACAAAGCAATAAATGACGTCTACCCAACGGCCACATCAACATCCGGAAGCGGCAGCTTTGAATTGAGCACAGAATCAACCGGTACATTTATGGAGTATCTTGTACCAATGTATTTTAGCAAGACGCCCGTCGATCCAACAAACGACGGAACTAGATTCTATCGTTACTATCGCTATACTCCAAATACTATGGCAACCTATGGCTGTCCAGGTAAGGGTGGTATAATGGTTCTATATGCAATTGGGTTCGAGAACACTGCCTCCGTTCCAGCGAGCGACCCCACAGTCACTTGTGGTAGTCAGAGCTGGGGTGGTGGTAGCAGTTACCTTTTTAGGGCAAGGTTTGAAAATGGCTAGAAGAAGTGGGTTTACGATTGTTGAACTTTTGATAGTTATTGTAGTAATTGCGATTCTGGCCGCGATTACCATTGTGACGTATAACGGTATCCAGCAGCGGGCACGAGATGCGCAGAGAAAGTCTGATGTTGCTAATATTGCAAAGCTTTTGTCGCTTTGGGCTGCGGATAAAGGGCCCATGTCTACAGGAAGTGGTTGCGGGGGTAGCGGTAACGGAGGTGGGTGGTTTAATTATGAGAGCACTAGCTCAAGCCCACCGTATCCAACCTCTATAATGAACTGTTTAAAGTATGCTGGCTATACATCAGCCACTATTAGTGATCCATCCAAACAGTCCACATGTAGCGGCCTAACATGTTATACGTACTTAATATCAAGTTGTACCCAAAGTGGTATTTTTACATCATATATTTATGCAAACCTAGAAACTGTTCCTCATGCCGTGGATGACACCGATTCTACATGTGATATAAATAAGGACACCGCAGTTGGCTCAAATTATTTCGTGAAGGTTTCGTACTAATGATGATGGCACGAAAAATATCAACACGAGGTTTTACTATCGTCGAACTTCTAATTGTAATAGTAGTTATTGCCATTCTCGCCGCGATTACGATCGTTGCTTATAACGGTATCCAGCAGCGAGCCCGCGATGCACAACGTATGACAGATATTTCGAACATTGCCAAAGCTTTGCAGCGCTGGGCTTTGGAAACCGGTAATGACTTTTCGGCAATGCCTATGGGAAACGTTGCACGAGGTCAAGGTTGGTATAACACTTACTATTCAACAAGTTCTGCAAAGGCATTTTTGGTGAACGCAGGCTATATAGCTAATGGAGCCGATGATCCCATAAATACAAAAGGCGCACCCGCTTTTTCGTATATGCTCTCGGAATGTGTAGCTGGGGATGCAAAGCAAAGAGTCGTAATGGCAAATCTCGAGAATAATCCTTCTCAAACACCAGCCCAACAGCTAAGCGGTGCCAACTGTACGGCAAGCGCTTATTCAACCTATCTAAGTTTATATGGTATGGACTATGTAAAACTGGTAAAAGTTGATTAGATTAATATGCGTAGAAACCAAGGCTTTACTATCGTAGAACTCCTCATCGTCATCGTAGTTATTGCTATCTTGGCCGCTATAACCATTGTTGCGTATAATGGTATCCAGCAGCGAGCAAGAGATAATGTACGTAAAAGTGACGTGGCTACGATCATAAAAGCCCTTCATCTTTATCAGATAGACAATGGCCCAATGCATACTGGCAGCGGGTGTGGCGCGAGCGGTAATGGGAGTGGATACTTTAACTATAATTATGCGCTACCTGGCGGTAATATGAATGAATGTCTAAAGAGCCAAGGCTATCTTTCGGCGACGATACAAGATCCTAATAATGTTGCGAGCTGCGCAGTAGGAGATTTAAATTGCCGAAAATACATGAAATACACCTGCTCGCAAAGCGGGGTCATAAATACATATGTCTACGCTAATCTTGAAACCATCGGTCACACCTCATCGGACACGGATGGAACATGTTCCACAAACAGCGATACAGACTACGGCATGAATTATTACGTAAAAATATCCTATTAAACAGAGAATAATAATTAGCACTCTTGACATGAGAGTGCTAATTATTTACACTAAAAATAGTTTTGGCACTGTCCTGCGAGGAGTGCTAAAATAGAACTATATAACTTGATATTTTAATAAGTTAGCAGAAAGGAGGAGCTCCGAAGGAAAAAGAGCAGCCCACGCGTCCGAATTTACTTCGGCGCACGGCGCGATGAGAAAAAACCTTGGTTTTGTCTCATAAGCGGAGCGACATATTATGGGTAAAATTATTGGAATCGACCTAGGTACAACTAACAGCGCCTTTGCATATATGGTGGCAGGCAAGCCAGAGGTTATTGCGAATGCCGAAGGTAACCGCACTACACCAAGTGTGGTTGCAATCAATAAAAAAGGCGAACGCCTTGTTGGCCAAGTTGCGCAGCGCCAGCGCGTGACTAACGCTAAAGATACAATTTATGGCGTAAAGCGTTTGATTGGCCGCAAGTTTAGTGACGATGAAGTGCAAAAAGACCACGATATTATGCCGTACGAAATCGTTAAAAAAGGCGATGGTGTTGCAGTAAAAATGGGCGGCAAGGAGTACACTCCTGAGGAAGTTTCTGCAATGATTCTTTCTAAAATCAAAGCCGACGCCGAAAGCTTCCTGGGCGAAAAAGTAACTGAAGCCGTTATTACCGTGCCTGCTTACTTTGATGATTCACAGCGCCAAGCTACTAAAGATGCTGGTAAGATTGCTGGCCTTGAAGTGAAGCGTATTATTAACGAGCCAACCGCCGCGGCGCTTGCTTACGGACTTGAAAGCAAGAAAGACGAAAAAATCGCTGTTTTCGACCTCGGTGGTGGTACATTTGACGTTTCTATTCTAGAGCTAGGTGACGGTGTATTCGAAGTGCGTTCAACTAACGGCGATACACACCTTGGTGGTGAAGACTTCGACAACCGTATTGTTAACCACTTCCTTGATGTATTCAAAAACGAAGAAGGTGTTGATCTAAAGACCGACAAAGCTGCTATGCAGCGCCTAAAAGACGAAGCTGAAAAGGCCAAGAAAGAACTTTCTTCTACCAATGAATACGAAATCAATCTACCGTTCATTACGGCAGACGCTGATGGCCCGAAGCACTTCGAGTACAAACTAACCCGTAGTAAGCTAGAAGACCTAGTAAAAGACTTGGTTGACGGCGTAGCTGGCCCAGTTGAAAAGGCACTTAAAGATGCAGGACTTACCGCTAAAGATATCGACGAAGTTGTGCTAGTTGGTGGTATGACCCGTATGCCAGCAGTGGTTGAAAAGGTTAAAGCAATCTTTGGCAAAGACCCACTCAAGGGGGTGAACCCCGACGAAGTTGTAGCGATCGGTGCTGCGATTCAAGGTGGTGTGTTGCAAGGTGACGTAAAAGACGTATTGCTACTCGACGTAACACCATTAAGCCTTGGTATTGAAACTATGGGTGGTGTAACAACAAAGCTAATCGAACGTAACACGACTATTCCTACAAGTAAGAGTGAAACATTCAGCACCGCCGCAGACAACCAGCCACAAGTAGAAATTCATGTACTGCAAGGTGAACGTGAATTCGCGAACGACAACAAGAGCCTAGGTCGCTTTATCCTAGACGGTATCGCACCGGCTCCACGCGGCGTGCCGCAAATTGAGGTTACTTTCAGCCTGGATGCCAACGGTATCTTGAACGTTACTGCAAAAGATAAGGGTACTGGTAAAGAAAATTCTGTTACCATTCAAGATTCTGGCAATATGAGTAAAGAAGACATTGAAAAAGCACAAAAAGAAGCCGAAGCTCACGCGGACGAAGATAAGAAAAAGCGTGAAGCCGTAGATGTTCGGAACCAGTTAGAAAACGCGATTTACCAGGCTAAGAAAATGCCAGATGAATACAAAGATAAGATTTCTGATGAAGATAAGAAAGAGATTGAATCTGCAGTAGAAGAAGCAGAAAAAGTTCAAAAAGACGAATCTGCCGATAAAGACGCACTCGAAGCAGCCGTAAAAGCATTGAACGATAAAATTATGCCAATCGGCGCCAAAATGTACGAAGCGGCAGCCAAAGAGGAAGCACCTGCCTCTGAAGACGGCGAAAAGAAATCAGACAAAGATGAGCCAGTTGAAGGCGAAGTTGTAGACGAAAAGAAATAAAGTAGTCTTAAAATTGACGCGCCCCGCACCGAATTGAATCGGTGCGGGGCATTGTCGAGAGTCACTCAGCGATTTCTCGAAGGACTCCCGTACGCGACTGGGTTTCGTACTCGATGATCCACTGGTTGTCTCTGGTGTAGATCTCAAGCCAGTCTGCGGTGGTAATACCTCCGCACCCTTCGCAGACGAATGCCGCGCGTGTTCGGCGCATCACCTTGGTGCATGTGCGACAGGTAGGCGTCGTTTCGGCCGGCTTACTGATGTGTCGTGCGCCCACGATGTCCCCCGACCATTTTCCGTCGGGAGTACCGAACGTGAGCTGAACACGAACGTTAGGGTTGTCGGCGTACTTAGCCGCTTCCCAGATGAGATCGGCGGGCGGACCTGAGGTAATATCACTTTCACGTCCGTACGAACCTCTTCTACGTGCTCCGGTGGACATACGTCTCACCTTTCTGCTATACCGATCAGCCCTCGGTATCAGCGGGCGTCGTTTGATCAGTTTTCCAATCAACCACCTGACATACACCAGGAATTCCCACTTGGAAGTGATTATTAATTATTATACTAAATTATAGTAAAAATGTCAATATTTAGGGCCGAGTGAAGCTAGGTCGATGTATAATGCGGCCCATACCATCCCGGGATCACCGCGGTAGACTGGTGCATAGTACCAGCTGCCATCTTTGTTTAGCATTTCGGGGAAGGTTTTATGTTTTTCAATCATACCTTTGGCAAAGCGTTCGCGCTGGTGTTCAAATTCTGGTCGGCCAAAGCGACGTAAGCTATGCAAATAAAACATACCGTGCCAGCTCCATAGCGTATTCCCTTCGTATTGTGGCATGAATGGGGCAGTCATCCACCAATGGTAGCGAAAAGCGGCTGGCTGTTTGGTATATATCATCGGGAACGGGTCATCGTAATTATTATCTGTAATGTAATCAAAGGTTGCACCAGCTAGGGCTTCATCTTGGATTACTCCTAAAAAGAAGGGAAATAGGGCACATTCTGCACTAAATGCATCGGTAGAACGATCGGCATTAAAATACTGGCCGTTCCAGTAGCGGGTAATCAGTTCTTCTTGGTATTTTTGCAGCTTATATGGAAACCCGTCTAGTTCCAGCTGCTCAACACACCAGGCCATGCGGCCAACTAAGGTTACCGCGTAGGCGCTGCGGTCGTAAATTACGGCGTCGCGCTGTTCGGCGAACTTTATGGGGCGAATATGGCCAGTTGTATCGAGATACTTTTTGCAGTACTTTTTTAATTGTTTTACTAAAAACTTCCGCTCTGATTTATTTAACTCGTAGTCAGAAACAACAAGTGAGTGAAGTATCCACGGCAAAGTATCCACGGCGTGCATGGGCGCATTAAAACAGCCGCCATATTTATCTATACAGGTAGTAATTCCACCAGAACGCCGCCACTGTTTAAGCGCCCATTTTAGGGTGTGGCGCACACGGTCGCCTTGGCCAATGCGAGTGAGCGATTCTGCAACCGTACCAAAGTCGCGCATCCAAAAGAAGTCAAAATGCCCTAAGCTGGTTTTATAAAAATCTCCAGTCCATAACCTTGCCACAATTTGTTCACAAATTTCTTGGGCGTTACCGTCAAACCGTTCGATTGTTCCAAAATAACGGCCATGTAGCTCGCGCCATTCAGCGCGTAACGTACCAAATACCCGGCCACCAAGAAGCATCGCGAACTGATTTGGAGTTCTCATAGTGCTTTAAAGTATACAGTAATATTGCCGTTTTGCTTGTGCTTTACGGGTTTGCACGCTAGGATATAAATAATATGGACATACAAAAAGAGCTTGAGAAAATCTTTAAGGGTGAGCTAAAAACAGATGACGAGTCGCGTGAATTTTATAGCCACGACGCTAGTTTATTCGAACTAAAACCCGAAGTTATTGGGTTCCCTAAAGATGCCGACGACGTAAAAGCGGTAGTAAAATTTGTTGCTGATAATAAAAAAGAGCATCCGAAGTTAAGTGTGACTCCACGTTCACGCGGCACAGACATGAGCGGCGGGGCAATTAACCAGTCAATTGTACTTGATGTATCGCAACATATGAAAAACCTGATTGAAGTCAACTCTGAACATGCACGAGTGCAGCCGGGCATGATGTATAAAGACTTCGAAGTTGAAACCTTGAAGAAGGGTAGCCTACTACCTAGTTACCCTGCGTCGCGTGACCTTGCGAGTGTTGGTGGCATGATGAGTAATAACTCTGGTGGTGAAAAATCCCTCGAATACGGTAAAACAGATAACTTTGTAACCGAGCTTAAAATGGTGCTTAGTGATGGTAACGAATATGTAGTGAAGCCACTTACTAAAGCTGAACTTGTGCGAAAGATGAGCCAAGGCGATTTTGAAGGTAATTTGTATAAACAAACCTTTGAACTGCTTGAAGCACATTATGATGAAATTCAGGCTGCAGCACCAAAAGTAAGCAAAGATTCAACAGGCTACCACTTATGGAACGTTTGGAACCGCGAAACAGGCATTTTTGACTTAACAAAATTATTTGTTGGTGCCCAAGGTACACTTGGTTTAATCACTGAAGGTGTTGTAAAGCTAGTACCGCACCGCGAACATTCAGGCCTCTTAGTACTATTCCTACGTGATATTGACGACTTAGGTGAGCTAATCCCGGCTGTACTTAAACATAATCCAGCAACCTTCGAAAGTTTCGACGACAAAACATTGTGGCTTTCAATTAAATTCATGCCAAGTTTCTTAAAACTGCTTGGCCCAGCACGTTTTATTCGCTTACTATTCAATCTGATTCCAGATGGTTTACAGTTACTTCGGGGTATTCCGAAGCTCATATTAATGGTTGAATTCAACGGTGACAGTGAAGATGAAGTGCGAAGCAAGGTTCACGCCCTTCATAAAGACCTGGGTAAACACCGAGCCCAGTACGAAATTAACGGGTTTGAAGAAACACCAACCGAAGGCAAAAGTGAGAAGTTTTGGGTGATGCGCCGTTATAGCTTTCAGCTGCTTCGTAGTAAGGTAAAAGACAAACACACCGCGCCATTTATTGATGATTTTATTGTGCCACCAGCACACCTAGCTGAA
This sequence comes from uncultured Candidatus Saccharibacteria bacterium, assembly GCA_964629385.1. Classification (GTDB taxonomy): domain Bacteria; phylum Patescibacteriota; class Saccharimonadia; order Saccharimonadales; family Saccharimonadaceae; genus UBA1020. The sequence continues at coordinate 12,566 of CAZVUR010000012.1, forward strand.
TTTTTACCGCAGCTTCGCGAAATCATTAAAAAGTACAAGCTATTCGCTACATTAGCTGGCCACATGGGCGACGGTAACTTCCATGTTATTCCACTCATGAAAATTGAAGACCCTAAAGAACGTGCCAAACTCGAACCGGCCATGAAAGAAGTAAACAACCTTGTGATCAAGTATGGTGGTAGTGTGAGCGGTGAGCACAATGATGGCATGGTACGTGGCCCTTGGCTAAAAGATATGTACGGCGACGAAGTACTGGGCTATATGAAACAGATAAAAGCGATTTACGATCCGCAGAACATCTTTAACCCCCACAAAAAGACTGATGCCACTTGGGACTTCAGCTTCTCACATATCCGCGAAAAATTCTAAAGCAACAGCACTTGCTTAGCGTTGCTAATTAGGTAATGCTTATGGTAAAATTGTGACATGCGTCCTAGGCACAATCACGGGTTTACAATAGTTGAGCTTCTGATAGTTATTGTGGTGATTGCAATTCTCGCTGCAATTACAATTGTTGCGTACAATGGCATTCAAAATCGAGCCCGTGATGCGCAACGTCTTTCGGATATTACAGCTATCGCTAAAGCGCTTGAATCGTACAAGGCACAAACAGGCTCTTATCCAACGGCTGTGGGCAATTCGGTTGGTGGTTGGGAGATAAGTTCTAATCCAAACGGAAACCATGCCTTTTTGGATCAACTTGTGACAGCTGGAGTAGTATCAAAAGTACCGGTTGACCCTGTAAATACAGGCGATATGAACACGGCAGGATCAAAAATATACGCTTATTACCGCTACCCAGCAGGTACCAATGGTTGTCCATCCGCATTTTACGTATTAGTAGTTCTTACGGGCGAGACGGGCGCGAGCTCAGGTGTATCACCAGGCGGAACATGTGGTACAGCAAGTGGCCCTGGCGGCTGGTGGCAGAAGCTGGTTCAAGACTTATAAAAATTTAGCACTCTTGAACTTTGAGTGCTAATTTTCTATACTAAATAGTAATGAGCAAGCGTGATTATTACGAAGTATTAGGGGTGTCGAAAGATGCCAGTGATGACGAATTAAAGAAGGCCTTTCGCAAAGCTGCTGTTAAGTATCACCCAGACAAAGAGGGTGGTGATGAAGCAAAATTTAAAGAAGTTAACGAAGCGTACGAAGTATTAAAAGATAAGCAAAAGCGCCAGCGCTATGACCAATTTGGCCATGCTGGTGTTGGCGGTTCATCGGGCGGTGGTGCCGGTGGCGGAAATCCATTCGAAGGATTCGGCGGCTTTAGTAGCCAAGGGTTTGAGTTTAACTTTGGCGACGGCGGCTTAGGTGATATATTTGGCCAATTCTTTGGTGGTGGGCAAAGCCAACGTGGCCCGCAACGTGGTCGCGATGTTGAAACTCAAATTCAACTTACTTTTGAAGAGGCAGTTTTTGGCGTTGAGCGCGAACTTTCTTTTGACATGGAAGATGAATGTTCGCATTGCCATGGCTCGACTGTTGAACCTGGCCATGAGCTAAAAACTTGCCCAACCTGTAAAGGAGCTGGCCAGCAAACAAGGGTAATGAACACGATGTTCGGCCCAGTGCAGCAAGCAGTTACCTGCGAAACCTGTAAAGGCCGCGGTAGAGTTCCTGAAAAAGTTTGTACTGTATGTAATGGCCGTGGTACAGAACGCCGAAAGCAAGACATTACGCTTAAAGTGCCAGCCGGTATTGATGACGGTGCGACGATTCGTCTTAAAGAACGTGGCGAGGCAATGGCGAATGGGCCAAAAGGCGATTTGTACGTGCACATCCGCGTAAAGGCACACAAGCACTTTACGCGTGAAGGCGATTTGATCTTAAGCGAAGAACACGTTGGTATGGTTGACGCTGCGTTAGGTACGGAAATTACTGTTGATACCGTTGATGGCAAGATAAAAATGAAAATTCCAGCCGGTACGCAAAGCGGGACTGATTTCAAGTTAAGTGGCCACGGCGTACCGCATCTTCGCAGCGACCGTCGGGGTGCACATATTGTTTCGATTATCGTTGATACGCCAACCAAGCTAAGCAAGAAACAAAAAGAGCTGCTTGAACAGTTCGGCGGCGCAAAAAAGCGAAGTCTGTTTTAAATAAATCATAGGAGAAAACGTTATTTCATTAAACGATCCCAATATCTCTTACAGGCTTCTCGCTAGAGCACTTGAAAAACGCAGTTTTACCACTACTGTATGCACAGAAGACGGCAAAGAATATATTACCTTCGAACACCCGAGCGGTAACACGTGGACAACGTCTACGTCACTTGTTTCTTACCCGTTTAACGACGAGACTATTAAAGAGATTTCGGATAATAAATCAAAAGGCTATAGCGTAGCCCAAAAAGCTGGTATGCCAACGCCCGCATTTGTGGTGGTGGGCCCCAGCATACACGTTCATAAAGAAACAATCACAAAGATGCTTGGGCACTATAAGCGTGTAGTGGTTAAGCCTGATGCGTCGTTTGGTTCACGCGGGGTATCAGTAAACTTAACAAGCTTTGATGCTATAGCGTACGCAGTCGATAAAGCCCGAACAGTAAAACAGCCTCATGCAAACGTGCTGGTGCAGCAACAGGTCAAAGGGAATGAATTTAGGTTTACTGTACTAAATGGCGAAGTTATCTCTGTTATGCTACGTGAAACCGCGCGAGTTGTCGGAAAAGATAACCGTAGTGTGGCCGAATTAATAGAGCAAGAGAATATAGCGCGCGCCAGAATAAATGAATCGTCATTAGTACGGTACCCCATGATTGAAGAAATTATTGATAATACGCGTCATCTCACATCATCAGAGGTGCTTCCAGAAGGTATGCCATTGGTACTATCATCCTCGGCAATGATATCAGGAGGAACGTCTGTATACGAAATTGTAAATGAAATTCACGATAGCTACAAAACTGCAGTAGAAAATTTAGCGAGAGGATTAGGGGCGGGATTTATTGTTGCCGACCTGTTTATTGAGGACCATATACAGCCAGCAGATAGTGATAATTTTTATTTTAATGAATTTAATCGCTCGCCTGCGCTCAAAATGTTTTATGCTAGTCGTAATGGCAAACGTGTTGATGTCGTTGAAAAGCTAGCCGATGCTATCGAACGCTTCCTTGCCTAACAGCGTAAGCATATTGACATAAACCAATAAATTTGCTATAATATAAAAAATAATGAAAACAACCGCATCACATCAGGAATTAAGCGATTCTACTAGTGTTAGGGATTTTTCGGGTGCCTCTTCGAATGACTGGTATTTACCGCCTGTTAATGACGACACTGCTAAGGCCTTACGTGCTGCTGCGAAGGCTGATTTTATGGCAAATCATGACGTCCGCTACCCAGACCTTCAATACCAGCGGCTCGAGGAACTTGACATGGATACTGTTGAAGAAATGTATCAACGGCTTCTTGTCGATGCACAATCAATTGATGATGAGGCCATTAGCGATACCACTGACGAACAGGCTGCTCGTAAGTTAGCTGAACTGTATAGGCATAAAGAAGTGATGCGCCGTCTCGGTTGGTCGGCAAATCAAGCCTTATCGCGTGAACGAGCCGGCTCAATGACAATCGAATTATTCGGCGAGATAGAAACTGAAGATTTTGCACATTTGATTACCGACTTACGACAGAAAGCTACATCTCTTGCAGGCCAAAGCACAGAGGCTAAAGAGCTCCTTACGATGCTTGGTGATATCACTTCAACAACTCAAGAGCCTGACTACGAGATATCGGCACATGCCATTGAAGTGCTTCGTGAAGATGTGTATGAATTATTCCCAGGCCTTGAAGAAATTGTTCAACAAGCATCACCCGACAACGCACCGGTGGAAGAAAAAGCAGCCTACTGGCAGCATATTTTAGACAATGTCTGTGGCCAAGGGCAAACACGGGTTGTTTTAGTAGAGGGTAACGAAGCCGCTTCAACGAATGCTCAGGAAGGCACAATAACTATTGGGCGTGAACGAATTGCGGGCTACTCATCTCGGCAGCTGGTTAAAACTGGCATTCATGAATCGATTGGACATATGGTACGCGGACTTCGGGCCAAGCAGCAGGAAGAAGCATCTATGCGTACGCCGCAAGCTGGTAACTTGGCCTTTGAAGAAGGTTTTGCCACTGGGCTCGAACAAATTATTACTGGCGAAACTAGAATTGCTGGTGAGCAGTATTATCTTTCAATTGGACTGCAGCAGGGCATTGATCGGCAAGGGCAAACACGCGACTTTAGGGATACATTCGAAATCATGTGGCGCCGTTTAATCGTGGAAGAACTTGTGGCTGGGCGCAAGCTATCACGTGAGGAAGCACAAAACAAAGCGTATACTCAGGTTATGCGAACCAATAGGGGCGGTGCGCTGGATGCCCGAGATATTTCATACTTCAATGGTTCCAAATACTCGTACGGGTGGCTAAACTCAATCAGTCGACTAGACAAAGAGGCAAGGATAGATGCCCTAAATATAGTATTATCGGCTAGAATTGATGCAACGAATAACGAACAGTGGCAAAAAGCTAGCAAAGCGTATAAAGAAAAACAGGAGGCTGCATGACTAAACCATCAATAAAAAAGCAGCGTATCATTGGGCGCAAAGCGTACCTTGATTTTCCTGGCTTGAATCTAAAGAATATTCCCGCCAAAGTTGATACCGGCGCGGACAGCTCCGCTATTTGGGCAAGCAGCATTACCGAAGAAGATGGAGTATTAAGTTTTGTTCTGTTCGACATAGGTTCGCCATACTACACCGGCGAAAGAATACACTCAAATGACTTTAGTATTATTTCTATAAAGAACTCATTTGGCACAACTGAATTCCGTTATAAAGTTGCTATTGTAACAAGGATTGAAGACCGTGATATAAAAGTTAGGTTCACGTTAGCAAATCGTGCCAATTCCAGCCAGCCCGTCCTTATTGGCCGTCGAACGATACAAGGCAAGTTTTTGGTTGACGTAACGCTTGACCCGGATGAGGGTAAGCAACGCCGCGTTTTATTCATGAGCGCCAAGCCTTCGAATAACGTCGCAGAATTAACAGACACCGTTCAATCATTGATGAAAGATGTAAAGGTTGAGCGAGCAACATACGACGATATAATTTTCCAAATCAAAGACTGTATACCATCAGTGTATATAAAATCACTAAAACGTGATTTAGATGAATATGACATCATTCACTTCAAGACATCTGTTCAACGCGACATAACTGCAGCGTTTGCCAGGTACGCGACCAGGCGGGGAGTGCGAGTACTTGACCCAATCGTACAATCTTTTCCTACAACCAGTAAGCTATATGAGTACAGTATTATTGCCGACCACGATGTTAAGGTTCCTGATACATTGTTTGTTACGCCATCTGTACTGGTTGGGTCTTTCGATTTATATAAGAAAGAACTCGGCTTGCCTTTTGTACTAAAAGGAATTCATTCGAGTCGTGGCGAAATTAACGACGTGGTACGGAATAAAGAAGACTTTGAACGTATCAGTACGAAAGCGCTTGAAATGGAGCAGTATCTGGTTGGGCAACGGTTCGTTCCGAACGAAGGCGACTACCGTGTGCTTACGATGGGCAAGCAAATCAAGCTTATTATTCATAGGGTGCGAAAAGATGATTCGACTCATCTGAATAATACGACTGCCGGTAGTAATGCGCGTTTGGTGGATATGAATGAGCTACCATCCGAGATTCAAATGAAATGTTTGGAAATGGCAGAATTGATGGGGCGTGATATCACAGGCATCGATATGGTGCAGCACAGCGAGACAAAAGAATGGTATTGTTTTGAAGTGAATGACGGGCCGCAAATCGCGACTGGGGTGTTTAAAGAAGAAAAGCGTAAAGCCTTAGCCGAATACCTAGAAAGAGAACTGGAGAAATAATATGAAAATAGCGATTTTATCAAACGGTCCAGCAAACTATACGACCAAACGACTTAAAGAAGAGGCTACAAAACGCGGTCATGATGTTCGAGTTATAAAGTACAAAGACGCGTATACGGCAATTGAAAAAAATAATTCAATTGTAAGATACAAGGGCGATAGTCTTGAGCGTTTTGATGCAATTGTGCCGCGTATTGCCCAAAGCTATACAAAATACGGCACGGCAATTGCCAGGCAGCTTGAGGCCCAAGGTTCATATACAACCGCTACATCTCTTGCTATCAATCGTTCGCGTGATAAATTACGGGCTTATCAGGTTCTTGCCAAGGCTGGTGTAGCCATTCCTAAAACAGTGTTTGCCCGTGAATCGGCTAGCTTTGATGACATTATTGAACTAGCTGGTGGCACCCCGCTAATTATTAAGGTTGCACGCGGTACGCACGGTAATGGGGTGGTGCTCGCCGAAACACCAAAAGCAGCCAAGGCTGTAATGCAGGCCTTTTATGTTGAAGGTGTGAACTTCCTAGTGCAGGAATTTATTAAGGAATCTGCCGGTACGGATATACGCGCACTCGTGGTTGGAAACCGTGTTGTGGCCAGTGTGAAGCGTCAAAGCCTCGATGGTGATTTTCGTTCGAATACACACCAAGGTGGTGAGGGCGTGGCGGTAAAACTTACGGACGAAGAACGTAAGACTGCACTAAAAGCAGCAAAAGCCATGGGCTTGCCGATTTGTGGCGTCGATATGATGCGGAGCGAGCGGGGACCATTAGTGCTTGAGGTAAACTCGAGCGCGAGTATCAAGACTCCAGAGCTCATCACCGGCCGTAATGTCGCTGAGAAAATTATCGAATACATAGAGCAGAACGCGAAGCGTCGGCACAAAAAAGATAAAATCGGCGCGTGATTATTGCAGGAGGGGCTCACCCCTCCGTTTCATTTTCGAAATGAATCCGAAAATTCACTCCACCCTCTAAAGCTCGCCTTTGGCCGCGGGCTTCGCTATACTTATGCTTATGAATGTTGCCATAGTATTTATCGTTGTTATTGCACTTCTATTTACATTGGCGTATGTAACGAAGCGCCGATTTGGTGTGCTCGGGTTAGCACTTGCTGCTGGGTCAATGCTTAGCACATTGTGGGCCGAAAAACTCACGCCCCTTGTTCGTGATGCTGGCCTGGATGTGCAAAACCCACCCCTAATAACTATTGTTTCGGTTGGGTTGGTGCTGCTACCTGCTGTAGTTCTATTATTTAGTGGGCCGAGCTACCATGATGCACCAAGGCGAATTATTGGAGCGCTGTTGTTTGCGAGCCTTGCTTTTGCGCTATTGATTGAGCCGCTTGGTTCAGCATTAGTATTACAAGATCAAGGTAAACAAGTGTATGATTTCTTTGCTGCCAATCAGGTCTATATTGTTACCGCTGGCTTGATTATTGCAATCATCGACCTCCTCAGTACTCATACAGTGGGTATCCATAAAGTGCCAAAGCATTGACATTTCACCCCTATTAACGTACATTTTATAGAGTACTCTTAGCCTTCCTAGGGAAAAGAGCAGCCCATCCCGAGCGATTTATTCGCTCGCAT
>CAZVUR010000013.1:0-17843 GCA_964629385.1 uncultured Candidatus Saccharibacteria bacterium
ACCACTACTCAAGAACAAGCCGGAATTAGTCGAAAAAGCCCGCGAAGTTTACGCGAAGCTAGCTAAACAAAGCCCTGGCCGAGTAATGTGGGACGACAACGGCAACATTGGTAAGCGCTACCGCCGTCAAGATGAAATTGGAACACCGTATTGTGTGGTGATTGACTTCCAGACATTAGAAGATAATACTGTAACCAAGAGAAACAGGGACACTACCAAACAAATAAGAGTGGGCATAGAAAATATAACTGCGTAGGAGTTACAATATGCCCGAATTTCGTGAAACAGGAATGCCGAACAACCTGGTATTTGTTCGACACGGAGAATCTGAAGCAAACGTTGTTAATCAGGCTGATAAGCAAGGTAGCGATATTAGTGCTTTGCGACACATTAAACAAAGGGCTGACTGGCAGCAACGACTCACCGAAGTTGGTGTAGTGCAAGCTATTCAAGCTGGTGAGTGGCTTAATTCTGAGTTTGGACCTGTTAATGAAGTGTTCGACAAAAAGTATGCTTCACCGTACGTTCGCACGCGTGAAACCGCACTTCATGTTGGAGGCGCGGCAGCGACTGGCTGGATGTTAGACCATAGAATTGTGGAGCGTAGTTGGGGTGTCTTCGGTGCTGCTACCTTAGAAGAGCAGGATCAACTCTATAGGCACACAAAAGAGCGGGCAGAACTTGACCCACTATTCACAAGCAAAGACGGCGGGGAAGCCCTAGCTAATGGGGTGTTAACACGGTTTCGTGACTTTTTAGATACACTTCACCGAGAGGCAAATGGTGAGAATGTTCTAGCGGTTACGCATGGTGAATTTATGTGGGTAGTAAGGTATGTTCTGGAACGCATGACACCAGAAGAGTGGCAGAAACTTGATGATGATAAGTCTCAAAGATTGCGCAATTGTTCAGTCCTCCAATACACGCGTATTAATCCAGAAGATAACAGTGACGTTAGGCGCAAGCTAAGTTGGATGCGAATCGTTTATCCAGATGCAATCGATAAATCGCCGTTCATGGGCGAATGGCAGGATATGCAGAAGCCTCGTGGATTTAGCGCAGAGGAGTTATCTGAACAGATTGATGCGTTTCCTCGTTTACTAAAATAAAGCAATAATCTTAAGATGCAGCCACATGATTTATACTTAAGCTATGAAACCACGATTATACTTCGAACAAAAAATTACTGCCTTCGTAAATAAATATAGAATCTTTAGTGCAAACGAAGTTGGCGAAAAAGCCGGCTTACTATCAATGGCGCAGCAAAAGCGCCTGGCGTTCAAAGAAAAGGTAACGTTTTATAGCGACGAGCAGCAAACCCAGGCCGCATTTACATTCCGCGCCGAAAAGGTAATGGATATTCATGGCCGTTATTTCGTTGAAGATATGAACGGGCAACTTGGCGCAAGTTTTAGAAAACTATTTGGCGAATCGCTAGCGGTAAGTACATGGCGCTTAATGGACGCGAACGGGAATGACGTGTTTGAAGTGAAAGAAAGCAACGTGGCATTGGCACTAGCCAGGCGTTATGGTGGCTGGATTCCATTCGTAGGTGAAATTGTCGATCTTGTTACCGTATTTTTGAAATATCATTTTGTGGTGGTAGATTTAAGTACGAATCAAACGGTAGGCATGTACGAAAAAACCACGCTATTTTTTGATAGGTACAAATTCAGTATGACGGATGAAGCGTACGCAAAACTGCCATGGCAAGCCTTTGCGGCTATGGGCGTGGCACTGGATGCGCTACAATCAAGATAATAAGTTTAGATGGGCATGAATAAAGAAAATAATAGTAAAACAACACTTATGAGCTTGGGAGCAGCCATGCTAATTGCCGCTATGGGCGTAGGTGCGGCTGTATATGCATTAACACTTGATTCAAGCGAAAAAAAATCTGCTGCGCATTCTGAAGTCACGCATAGCCATTCACACGAAGACGATGATAAAAAAGCTGCGCTGTCAACAACCGAGGAAGCGGCGGCGGTGATTGTGTATAGTGACAATGGATTTGAGCAGCCAACGTATACGGTAAAATCAGGCGAAACGGTGTTAGTTAAAAACAATTCTAGCGTAGATTTTTACTTTACAACTGGCCCGCACGAAAACCACGACATACGTTCACCGCTCAATTTAGGTACGATTTCACCAGGCAAAGCATCAAGTTTTGTAGCACCAGCAGCCGGAGTATATATATTCCATAACCACGACAATGATGCGCAAGCCGGTGAGCTAATCGTTCAGTAATTTGTTACAATTAGTAAAACGAACTAACTCAGAAAAAGGAAACATGGAAGAGACGAAAACTCCCGAAACGACCGATATTTTTTTGTGGGCAAACCAAACCGATGCGGTGAAGAATGACCTAACGCTAGAGCTGTTTTTATTTAGTAAAAACTTCACGCCATATGAAGTGAGCCTGTCTAAATCACTCGAATCGCAGGCTAAGGCAATGTTTATTTATGACTTAGTTAACACAGTGAATTTTGGCGCCGGCACTGGCATGAGTGTGCGCGATTTTGAGCTGAGCGAAGCCGAAGAAAACGTGTTACTACGGACCGATCTTGAAAAAGTAGGGCGAGCCGAAACGCTGATTCACTTGGTTGAAAAAGAGCGCAGTGACATCGTGCAGTTTTCGGAAACCGAGCACGAGTTTAAGCGCATAAAGGGAGTGCTACTAAAAGCAACGCGGCCTGATGGTAAGTATTTTTATGTTGCAAAGAGCGTGCAGCAGAGCAACGTGCTACCCGGCGCGGTGAGCTGGCAATTAAGTGGTGGTACATTTGCGCCGTTTGAGCCAGAGGTTGGTGTAAGATTGCCGAGCGATAACCAGGTATTAATCGTAGACGGCAACATTTTTGTATTCAATCAACCTAAGTTCGAAAAGCTATTCCAGTATGAATATAAAAAGCAGCTACTTGCCGAAAAGAAAGTAGAAGAAATCTTAAATACGTATAAGCTAAGCCTACCTGATGGTATGGATTTGCAAAGTTTGGTACGTGATAAACCAGGGGTAGTAAGCAAGCTGCAAAAGCTAGAAGTCGGCGCTATCCCGCAAGATAAAGCGATTGATTATGCAGACACGATGCAACTTGACTTGATGACCGACGACAACCAGGCAATTATTATTATGGACGGCCGTGATTTGGATATGTTCGTGAACTTAATAAACGAAGATTATATTACGAGCGAACTGACCGGCAAACGATACGTCATTAAAAGTAAAAAGCTACTTGATGAACCAGAAGGCGAGCCACCTAGAGGTTAGTTAGTGGTTCTACCGCTCCAGTAAGGAGTATTAGTTCCTGATCCACTTACGTATACGGCTCCACATCTAAGTCCAGGCGAGCCAGCCATGGCGGGCTTGCCTGGTGCTTCAATCTTTAATACATATAATCTTCCCAATGCTATATCGCATCCGTACTGTGAGGCGGACTGGGCTGCAGTATAAAGATAATAAGTATAGCTTGTAAATGTTGACTCCGCGCCCGTTGAGCCGTCTGGTGCAGAATTAATGGGATCGACGGGTACTTTATCTAGTATTTTTTCGTCTTTAAGCGCTTTCAAAAAATTATCTGGATTTACTGCACTCCGCTCCCAGCCACCGGTACTATTGGATACTACCTCTGGGTAGTATCCTTTTTGCGCTTTATACATTTCAAGAGCTTTTGTTATAGTTTCCATGTCATTGAGTCGGCGCGAACTTATGGCACGATCTTGAATGCCATTGTATGCGACGATTGTAATTGCAGCGAGTATAGCTATCACGACGATAACTATGAGAAGTTCTACAATGGTAAAGCCGCGAGCACGTGTAACCATAAGCAAATTATATCACGCAGGTACTCTTGAAACTTTTTTAAAGGTGTTATATAGTGTTTTATTACCAAATGAGTGAACTACAACTAGACGACCCTGAGCCTGACCCGAGCCCGCGTTTTTACGCAGAAAACTATCAAACGGGCGAAGCATACGATGATTACGACTTAAGTGCTTATTTACTAGAGCAAGAAGTTTTATCACGCGATGAGCGCGAGGAAATTGTTTTGTTATCGAACGATGCAAGCAAGGTGCTTGATGTATACGGCGAAGGCGAGAACACGCGACGCTATGCAATGGTGGAAAGAGCTCGGTTGGATCGAGTTGTTCTAAACGGGGCATGGATATTCACGCTTGAAGATACCCTTGGTGGTCGAACACGATGTCGAAGCTGGCGCTTAGGCGGTGATGGCGTGAGTTGGTGTGATGACGAATGGCGATATGAAGAGGCAAGTGCCGTGCATGCCCGCTTGATGGAATTATTTCCACTTGAAAAGACTGGCGACGATCAACCTGCTGAATTAGCAAACCGATTTGAAAAGATACAAAGAAGTGCTCTGCGGCTAAAGCGCGAATTAGCGCGGGCTATTTTCCGTTAGTACCCCACATTAAGCTATACTAAGAAGAGATGAATCAACGCTTGGCGCTGGCTATTATGAATGAGGGGCATTCGGTTTTTTTGACCGGTCCTGCTGGAAGTGGCAAGACCTACATTCTAAATCAGTTTATTAAACTCAAAAAGCACGAAGGCAAGCACGTGAGCGTGACGGCTACTACCGGGCTGGCTGCTTCGCACCTAGGCGGGAGTACGATTCATAGCTGGAGCGGTATTGGTGTGCGCGATGAAGTCGGCGTGCATTTTGTTGATAACTTAAGCAAAAGCCGGCGTGAAATTATTGAAAAAACCGATATCCTTATTTTGGATGAAATCTCAATGATGCATGATTTTCGGTTGGATATGATTGACCAGATTACGCGGTTAGTGCGGCGCGAACCAGATAAACCATTTGGGGGCATTCAAGTAATTATGAGCGGTGACTTTTTTCAGTTGCCCCCTGTGAACCGGGCCGATAGCCTGGAAGGTAACTTTGTAGTATTTAGCAAAGTGTGGGCCGAAATCGACCCCGTAATTTGTTACCTAGAAGAACAACATAGGCAAGATAGTGATGATCATTTGAGTGCGATATTAGATGCCATGAGAGCCCGTGACATTCGGCGTTCACATGCTGAAGCGCTGCTGGCTCGCGCTGAACTGTTGCCGCCAGAAGGTAGTGTGTTTACCGAACTTCACACTGTTAACGTAGATGTTGATACGCAGAACCTAGCGAAACTTGAGGACCTAGAAGGCGATGAAATGGTGTATAGCCAAACAACGACAGGTTCGGACGGTTACGTAGAAAGTTTGCAGCGTTCGGTGCTGGCGCCCAGCGAGCTACGGCTAAAACGAGGTGCGTTGGTTATGGCTGTAAAAAATAGTCTTGATAGAAAGTATGTGAATGGCAGTTTAGGAACTGTAGTAGATTTTGACCCCGCTACCCAGTACCCGATTGTAGAGTTTGCTAACGGCAAAGAAGTGACAATGCAACCAGATACATGGGAGCTGCGAGATGGCGATAAAAAGCGGGCGAGTATTACACAAATTCCCTTGCGGCTTGCCTGGGCGATAACGATACATAAAAGCCAAGGCATGACACTAGATGCCGCTCTGATTGATCTGCGAAAAGCCTTTGTGCCAGGAATGGGGTACGTGGCGTTAAGTCGAGTGCGCAATCTTGATAATTTGTATTTGAAAGGTATTAACAGAACTGCGCTAGAAATTAGCGAGACGGCTTATGATATTGACGAACAGTTGCGTGCTAAGTCGGCAAAAGATGCAAAAAAATATGCCGATCTTGAAGCTACCATTGAATCGGTTGAATTCAAGAAAGCACCAAAGCAACCAAGCGGATGGGCTGATAAAATTGCCAAAATGCGTGAGACATACCCAAATGCATATCGGCCATGGACTGAGCAGCAAGATGCATTGCTAAAACAGGAATTTCAGCTTGGTAAAAGCGTGCAGGAGCTATCGAAAGAGCTAGGCCGTCACGAAGGTTCAATCACCATGAGGCTACAAAAGCATTTTGGCGAAGATGTAGTAGTGAGATAGTTCAGGGTATAATAAATAAGATGCCAACGTCAAAATCACTCTTTCCAAAGCGGTTCCTGTGGGGTGCTGCTACCAGTGCTCATCAGGTGGAGGGCGGAACGCATAACCAGTGGTCGGTATGGGAGCTTGAGCACGCAAAATCACTGGCGGCCCAGGCGGAGTATCAGTATGGTGATTTAGAAAACTGGCCAGCAATCAGTGCCGTGGCTAAAGACCCCGATAATTATGTATCTGGCCGGACAGTTGACCACTACTCCTTATACAAAGACGATATTGCCCGCGCTAAAAAGCTTAACATGAACGCGCTACGATTTAGTGTAGAGTGGTCGCGTATTGAGCCGAAGGAAGGGAAATGGGACTCTGCAGCCATCGCTCATTATAAAGATTACCTTGCCGAACTAGAAAAGCACGACATCGAGCCGGTACTAACATTGTTCCACTTTACAGTGCCGGTATGGTTTGCAGAGCTAGGTGGATTTGAAAAACGAGCGAATGTGCGGTATTTTGTACGATTCGCTGAAAAGGTGTTATCTGAACTTGGTAGCTCGATTACCTACGTTATAACTATAAATGAGCCAGAAGTATACGCGTGGCAAAGCTACCGTGAAGGCCGATGGCCGCCGGCAAAAATGAGCAAGCGGACCATGACAGCGGTGCTAACGAACTTGGCTAGCGCCCACAACCAAGCGGCAAAATTAATTCATAACATGAATCGGCGGTATAAAGTGTCGATCGCAAAGAACTCCGTGTATGTTTACGCCGGTGACGATGCGAGACTATCAGTATGGAGCGCCACAGTGCGGCAATATTTCCAAGATGATTACTTTTTGAAAAAAGTATATAGAAATTGCGATTTTTTAGGCGTAAATTATTACTTTTCAGATAGAGTGTATGGCTACCGGGTGCACAACCCGGACAAAGCTGTAAGCGATATGGGATGGGACATGCAGCCAGCCGATATTGAGCATGTACTAGAACGTCTGCACCACCAATATAAACTACCAATTATTATTACCGAAAATGGCTGCGCCGACATGAGTGATAAAAAGCGCGAGTGGTGGCTGCTGCAAACTATTATGGGAATGCAACGCGCACTCGCCGAGGGCGTAGATGTGCGCGGGTATTTACATTGGAGTTTGCTCGATAACTTTGAATGGGATAAAGGAAGGTGGCCCCGATTTGGATTGATAGAGGTTGATTATGATACGATGGAGCGGACAGTGCGACCAAGTGCCAGAAAATACGGCGCGCTCATAAAAAAGATACAAGGACAGTAAATCGTGGCGAAAGAGCAAATGAAAATCGCGGTCATTGGTGGTGGAACAGGTAGTTTCACGCTGCTAAGCAAGTTGAAACGGTATACAAAGAACATTTCAGCGTTAGTGAACATGGCCGACGATGGCGGCTCCACGGGTATGTTACGTGATGAACTCGGCGTATTGCCGCCAGGTGACGTACGCCAGTGTTTGGTAGCGCTTGGTGAATCGGAACGACTGCGAGAGCTATTTAGTTACAGGTTCGAAGAAGGAACGTTTGAGGGGCATGCCTTTGGCAACCTTTTTTTAACCGCGCTTGAAAAAATGACAGGCAGTTTTGCCTCGGCCGTAGAGACTGCCGGCGAAGTGCTGAACATTACAGGCGAAGTGCATCCGGTTACCCTCGATAAAGTCACGTTGGTAATGACCCAGTCAGATGGCACTGTAACAAAGGGTGAATTTAATATAGGTGATGCTGACTTCGGCAGCAGTAAGCGTCCTAATCTCATGCTTAGTCCGAAAGCGGCACTTAATCCTGATGCGCGCCGGGCAATCATGGCCGCCGATATAGTAGTGATTGCCCCAGGCAATATGTACGGATCACTCGCTCCAGCTTTGATCGTGCCAGGCATGAGTGAAGCATTGAACCAGACGCCTGCAAAAAAAGTGTATGTGTGTAATTTAGTTACCAAACCTGGCCAAACTGATGATTTTGACGTGGCTGACTTTGCTGCGGAGATTGAACGATTCGGTAACTTTACACTCGATTATGTACTGTATAACAATCAAGAGCCAACCAAGGCGTTACTTGATAAATATGCCAAAGAGGGTGAGTACGGGGTAACCTGTAATCAGCAGCGTCTTGATGAGGCGCATTACAAAGCTATTGGTGGAAGATTTATTTCTGATGAACGGTTTGAGGCCACAGCGAGCGACCCGATTGCGTCAAGCCGTACATTGATTCGGCATAATGCTAATGCTGTTGCACAGGCGTTGATGAAGATATACTCAGAAAAATAATGGAATATATGACAGATCCGAAACCAGCAGGTATTGAACATGAACCGCGTATCGTAGACGAGGTGGTGGTACTTGATCTTGATAGGACGTTATTGGATAGCTCAGTAGTGACGCAGCTCGTACTGAGAAGCATGGCCAAGCGTGGAGTAAGTACCGACCGTATTAACGATGCCATAGCGTACGTAGAAGCGCAGGCGGGCAACTCGTTTCATTTGTTTGACTATATTGAACGTGAGTTCTCGTTTTCTACCCTGGACACGATAGTTGATGAGCTGATGCAGGATGAAGCGCTGCTTCAAGAAATGAAAGATGAGTTATTGTGCCCAGGTGCAGATTTGCTCGTATACGCGTTGGAAGAGCAGGGCACGCCTGCTATGGTGCTAACGTACGGGGAGCAAAATTACCAAAGCTTTAAGATTGATTTGTTTAGGAAACTGATAGGTAAAACGAACAAAGATTTACCTGGAATGGTAACCCACGTAGCTAATAAGTCGAAATGGGTGGAAGAAAACTGGTTTACGCGCGCAGATATGCTTGGTGAGGTGCCTATTACCATCTCAAACGCGCCGCTGCTGACACGGATTGTTTCAATTGTTGACGACAAAGTTATCAACCTACAATCTTCAGACGAACGGGTAGCTGGCGTGCTGGTTCATAATCATACACCGCCTACACCCGGTGTCATTTCAACTCGCGAACTTGCAGAAGCGGTAGCAAGTGGCATACGCGTGTATGAGATTGGCAGTGAATATGAAGAGAGGGTAAGTTGACAAACAGGTAATGCTTATATTACCGTAACAATATGAAAGTTATGGCTCAATTTCGACCAAAACCTATAAAGAAAAGTGCAAAACCTAACTTTAGTGCAATTGCACAAACTGAACGCGACTTTAAAGACGCACTGCTAACCGTATCAATATTTGCTAATTTGTTCTTGTTAAGCGTATGGGTAGCGGTGCAAGTAACCTCAGCCTACGATGAGGCCCTCGCAGCGTTTTTTATGCTGAGATAACACCTTTATAACAGCTTGCAAGGCATAAATTATCCACAGAAATGTGGATAATTTTAATGCCATGTAAAAATATCAAAAAAAGTACTTGCATGTGGGTAGCAGTGGGTAGTACTATAAGGTCAGTGGAAAAAAGTGGGTAACAGCCCCACCAAAAATAAAAACACCACCACTGCATTAATAAAATAATCAACGCTAACGCTAGCTCACCGAAGTAGCGAGAAGAAGGCACCCTTTAAAACGCGATGGATTATTTCGAACGAAAGCTTGATGATAAGCGTCGGTTAACTATACCGACCGAGCTTCGAGAGGAATTAGCCAGCGGAGTAGTGCTTACTCGTGGCTTTGGTAAGTACTTGCATCTATACTCTCAGGACGTATGGAACGAGCAAGTTGAGCCAGCACTAACGGGCAGCATCCTAGATGAAGGCGTGGCCGACTTGAACGTTAAGTTCCGTATGGGCAAAACGTCAGCCGAACTCGACCAAAAACAGGGCCGCGTAACGTTAGAGCAACACCTACTCGACTGGGCAGGGATTGATCGTTCAATCGTAGCTGTTCGAGCAGGAGCATACTGGCGGATATCCAGCACGTAGATTATTCCGGTGTTTTATCGGTTCATTAACAACTTGAAGAACAGAAATACCTCGAGATTACCAATCTGATAACCGTGGGACGTGGAAAGGGCAACACATGAAACAAGCCTTGCACCTTCCTTAAAACACACCTCCCAAAAAACTCCACCTCACACATAAGTCTCTCAATTTCTATCCAGATCCGGTATGCATCCTACTCGGATACTTATCAACTACACTCTGGAAAGAAACAACTTATAAACAAAAACAAACACACCTTGCGAAAACAAACATTCCCCGGTTGTCAGTTTGGTGATCTCGATAAATATAGTATGGAGGGTTTACCCTCCGTCAACTTTCCGAAGTTAATTCGTAAAGTTGGCCCCACCCCTAAAGCTCGGCATTCGCCTCATGCTTCTAGGGAAGCGGCCTAATGATATAATTACTATAGTTTATGAGTATTAAAGCACATCCACCACATAATCATGCTTTACATGTTCCCGTACTTCTAGAGCGTACGCTTGAGCTTCTTGCTCCGCAGCCTGGTGAGTCTTACCTCGACTTAACCGCGGGCTACGGAGGTCACGCTTCGGCCATACTAGAACGTACCAACAATCCAACTGGCGCCGTGCTGGTTGACCGCGACGAGAACGCGATCAACGAGCTGCAGGCCTACAAGGATATGGGAGCCAGGCTGTTTCATACCGATTTCGTAACTGCTGCACGGCAGTTAGTAGAATCGAGTGAGCGGTTTTCTATGATACTTGTGGATCTCGGGGTGTCGTCACCACAGCTCGATAGGGCTGAGCGAGGCTTTTCGTTCTTAAAAGACGGACCGCTTGATATGCGGATGGACGTAGGCGCTGAAAAATCAGCCGCGGACATCGTAAATCGAGCTTCTGAAGACGAATTGTATCGAATTATCGTTGACTACGGTGAAGAATCTAGGGGATTCGCCCGCCGTATCGCTAAAGCGATAGTACGAAATCGGCCGTTTATGACGACCAAGCAGTTAGCCGACCTGATCCTACACGAGCACCGCGGCAAGTGGCAACGAATCCACCCCGCAACCCGTACCTTTCAAGCTCTACGTATCGCAACTAACGACGAGTTAGGGCAGGTTGAAGCGCTGCTTCCATTGTTACCACGGCTATTACAGCCTGGTGGTAGGATAGCGGTAATCAGCTTCCATAGCCTCGAAGATCGGTTAGTAAAACGATATTTCAAGGAACAATCAGAAGCAGGCCTAGAAGCCGAACTACAGGTTGTTACCAAGAAACCGAGCGATGGGTCACTTTACGACGTTCACAACCCGCGATCAAGGAGCGCAAAACTCCGCGTCGCTGTGAAAAAATAAAACAAAAAAAGGAAGGGGCAATAAATGCCTATTCACATCCCAGTACAGAGTCAGTCAGTAGAAGAAAAAGTTACTGTCCGATTCCAATAATCAAAAATCGGGGCGTTCATTACTTGTTACTGGTGAACGCCCCACCATGCAAAATAAAAATAAAAAGCAAACCAACATATTATGTCTTACACCACCACATACACCCAAGCCCAGTATGCACGCCGACGTTCCGGATTGAACCGTAACCGTAATAGGGTTGCATTTACTTCGAGCATCAAACTTGGCCCAGTCACGCATACAGTGTTAGTTGCGCTTATGATAACTGTGCTCGGCTTGATATACTTAACACAGGCGATCAAAGCAACTAGCTATGATTATCAAACCCAAGAAATCGACACCCAGATTTCGCAGTTAAAGGAAGAGAAACTCGATCTTGAAGTAGAAAATGCCAAGCTTACTGCCTTGAATGCAGTGCGTGACAGTAGTGTCGCAAAAGCTATGGTAAAGTCCGAAGCTCCAAGCTACGTTAACAACTAGTCGTACTACAATATGCCAGCCGAATACCAAGCAAATAAGCGAATACGTGTATTGGCCACAGCCTGCATTGTGCTGTTGGCCATTTTTGTGGTTCGGCTATTTTACTTACAAGTCATTCGGCATGATTATTACGTGGCACGTGCCTTAGACGAGCAAGAAAAGCGTTTGGTTATTCCGGCAACGAGGGGCGAAATCTACATGATGGATAACGGCCTGCCGGTAAAAGCTGTATTGAACCAAACGGTATACACCATGTTTGTGGATCCTACGATCGTCGACCAGCCCGAAAAAGTAGTAAAAACTATTCGCGAAGTCGTGGGGGGTAACACAGTAAAAGGATATGAGGACAGTGTTAACAAAAAAGGCACACGCTATGTGGTTGTGGCCAAGAAGGTGAGCTACACTCAGGCCAAGCTGGTTCGCGAACGCAAGCTAAAAGGTGTTGGATTCCAGGCAGAGTCAGCCCGTGTCTACCCTGAAGGTAGTATGGCGGCCCAAACATTCGGGTTTGTTGATGCCGAAGGTGTGGGTCGGTACGGCGTAGAAGGTATGTTCGATAAGGAGCTGAAAGGTAAAAATGGCTTGCTTCAATCTATTACGGATGTGGCAAACGTGCCACTTTCCATTGGCGATAAGAATATCAACATACCGGCAGTCAATGGTAAGAATTACGTGCTAACGCTTGACCGTTCGGTGCAAGCCTATGCCGAACAGGCGTTGGCGGACGGAATAGCAAAAGCCGGAGCGGACGCAGGCAGTGTAATCGTGATGGATCCGAATAATGGCCAGATAAAAGCCATGGCGAATTTACCAACCTATAATCCTGGGGAATTGAACAAAATCCAAAACTTCAACCAGGTAAACAATGGCGTTGTAGCCACACCCTATGAGCCAGGCTCGGTAATGAAAACCTTTACTCTGGCTACAGGTATAGACAAAGGGGTGGTGACACCAGAATCAACCTATGTGAACACGGACTACATTAAAGTTGACGACCGAGTGATTTCTAATGCCTCAAAAGGGCAGACCGGTACCATTACCTTACAACACGCGTTGAATTGGTCGCTTAATACTGGAATGGTCACGGTGGCAGAGCGGCTCGGAGACGGGCAGAATATTACTGTGAACGCGCGTAAAACAATGTACGATTATTTATACAATAAGTTCCGGCTTGGCCAAAAAACAGGCGTGGAAGTGGCCGATGAAGCAACCGGTAAGATCTGGTCGCCCGATCAAGTCGAGGGAAACGCGGTACGGTATTCTAATATGTCATTCGGCCAGGGGATGGACTTGACGATGGTGCAGGTAGCAGCGGGATTTTCGGCCATGGTAAATGGGGGCACGTATTATTCGCCAACTGTCATCGCCGGAATGATGAATGATAAAAATGATTTTGTAAAGGCAAAAGCCAAGCAGAGCTACGCGAACATTATTAAGCAATCTACCTCTGCTCAAATGCGCGATATGATTGTAAAGGCCAGGGCTGCGTTCTATAGCTCGAAAGACCGCCCGGGCTATATCGTGGGGGGTAAAACTGGTACCTCACAAACTATCGTGAATGGTTCGTACGAGAATGGTCAAACCGTGGCTACCTACCTTGGTTTTGGGGGTGACACGGCGCCTAAGTATGTCATAATGGTACAGGTATCAGGTAAAAACAAAAACTTAGCGGGAAACTACGATGCAATGCCAATTTTCACCGACATTTCTAACTGGATGATCGACTATTTAACACTCCAACCGAAGGCATAATATGAATCAAGATGTAACCTATAAAATACTTACAAGCGATGCGGTAGAAATCTTTTTACTCAGTGTTGCGGCATTTTTGCTAGCAATGATGCTGACACCTGTTTACACGGCGCTTGCGTATCGGTATAGATTTTGGAAGAAACAGCGCAGTACTAGTACGAGCGGCGAGACGCTCGAAGTGTTCACAAAACTGCACGCGGCTAAATTCCGTCGCAATATTCCAACCATGGCAGGCGTAATTGGAGTGGTAACGATTGCTGTAGTCACGCTAGTTTTCAATTTTGAGCGCGAGACGTACTTGCCACTTGCCGCTTTAATCGGCGGGGCAGTAGTGGGATTGATTGATGACGTTATTAATCTTCGTTCAAACGGCCACGGCGTAGCGGGCTTGCGGTCAAGTGTAAAATTCACGATGATTGTGGCAATTGGGGTAGCGCTTGGATGGTATTTCTTTACCAAAATTGGCGTTGATTCTGTACAGATACCATTCCTAGGCGCTATTGCAATTGGTTGGTGGATCGTGCCGTTGTTTGCATTCGTCGTTACCGCAACTGCGAACGCGGTGAATATTTCTGATGGACTCGACGGTCTAGCTGGAGGGCTGCTTGCGATGGCCTTTGCAGCGTTTGGAATCATTGCTTTATTCCAGGGCCAAATCGTACTAGCTGGATTTTGTTTTACAGTGATTGGCGCCCTGTTAAGTTACCTATGGTTTAACATATACCCGGCCAGGTTTTTCATGGGAGATGTTGGTAGCTTCGCATTTGGTGTTGCGCTTGGCGTGGTGGCAATCCTGACCAATTCGTTGCTACTATTGCCAGTTATTGGATTTTTGTTCGTTATCGAAGCCGGTTCGAGTTTGATACAGATTGTATCGAAGCGATTCTTCGGTAAAAAGATATTTATATCAGCGCCGGTACATCACCACCTAGAAGCATCTGGTTGGCCTGAAACAAAAGTAACCATGCGCTTTTGGGTGATTGGGTGCGTCGTTGCCACACTAGGTATTATTCTTGCACTCGCCGGAGGACACATAACGTAATGGATAGGCGCCCGCGAACTAGTGGTGTAAATGCCACCGGATTAGGTAGGCGACATAAGCCAGATTACCGACTGCCTCTTTATATGGGGCTGTTGATGCTTCTTGGCCTAATTGTCATGTTCGCCATTGGTCCTCAGCGTGCTCAAGTTATGAACGCAGCGTATGGCACCGATTTTACTGGTACGTACTTTTTTGGCAAGCAAGCTGTGAGCCTTTTAATCGCGCTAGTGGTGTTTGGTATCGTATCTAAAACACCGATACAGTGGTGGAAAGCGCACTCTAAATGGATACTCGTAAGTGGCATCGTACTTTCGGCACTTTTGGCGATTGGCGGTTTTGTTGGTGCTGGCTTTGTGCAGTGTAGCCTTGGAGCATGTCGCTGGTTTGATTTAGGCCCCTTAGGGAGCTTACAGCCAGCTGAGTTCTTAAAGCTAGGATTATTAGTATTTGGTGCCGGCTTTATTGCATATCGGGCTAAACAGGGTGTACTCAATGACTTATACAAAAGTCTTATTCCACTGGGCGTTATTCTAGGCGTAGTAGTGTTGTTCGTGATTGGCTTACAAGAAGACATGGGCACTGGCCTCGTCATGCTGGCAATCATGGTAAGTATGCTGTTTGCTGGCGGCTTAAGTGTGCGAGTGGGCGCCTTGGTAGTTGGTGCATTGGTTGTGCTAGGACTTTTGATGATTGTAATCGCCCCGCATCGCATTGACCGTGTAATGACCTTCCTTCAGGGTGACTCGGCCAGTGTTGAAGATGCCGGTGCATACCATATTGCACATGCAAAAATTGCTATCGGTAGTGGTGGCTTGGTAGGTGTTGGTATTGGCAATAGTGTGCAGGCAACTGGGTACTTACCTGAAGCAATCAACGACTCGGTGTTTGCTATCATGGGCGAAACCTTTGGATTCGTTGGGCTTGTAGTAGTGCTGGTTATATTTGGAGCATTGTTATTAAGCCTTCTGCGTGTTGCTGGCCACCTGCCTGGTATGTACGAAAAGCTACTGGTAGTAGGTGTATTTGGGTGGTTGGGAGCGCATGTAGTGCTGAATGTGGCAGCCATGACGGGTGTATTCCCGCTAACCGGAATAACTCTGCCGCTGCTTAGTTTTGGTGGCACCAGCATGGTATTTATTGCGGCGGCGCTTGGTTTAGCTTTTCAACTTTCATCGTACACTACCCACAACGTTGTAAACGAAGGAGCGGAATATGAGAATTCTCGCGGTCGGCGGGGGCTCGGGCGGACACGTCACGCCAGTAGCAGCCGTATGTAGTGAAATAAAGAAAGCTAATCCGAATGCAGAAATTCGGTTTTGGTGTGATAGTAAATTCTATCAGCAAGCATTTACAACAATGGTTGCCGTTGATGGGCATATCAAAGTGGAACCGATTGTGGCGGGTAAGCTACGGCGGTATTTTAATATGCCTCTTTGGCAGCAACTGATTCGATTCCGCACTATCGTGCTTCCCAATATTGTTGATAGCGGTAAATTACTCGTCGGTACCGTACAAAGCATGGCAAAGCTCATATTTTGGCGCCCTGATGTAGTATTCAGTAAGGGGGGGTTCGTATGTTTACCAGTGGGAGTGGCGGCCCATATATTGCGTATTCCAATCGTTATTCATGACTCTGATGCCCATCCCGGCCTTACCAGTAGGATATTATCGCGTTGGGCAGTAAAGATTGCTACAGGCGCACCGTTAAAGTATTACCAGTACCCTAAAAACAAAACCAAATACATTGGTGTGCCGGTTGCCTCAACTGCATCACCCTACACGGCGTCACAGCAGCGACAAACTAAAAAAGAGCTTGGTTTTAGCGAACACGAACCGTTAATCGTCATTACAGGTGGCGGGCTGGGGGCAGCAAGCATTAACACTGCAGTCGTAAAGGTTATGCCCGATTTACTTAGTTTTACGTCGGTAGCGCTGATAGCAGGGGAGGCCAATGTAGATGAACTCAAAGCCACTGTTAAGTCACATAAGAACCTCCAAATCCATGGGTATTTAGCTTCCGATGCAATGCAAAAAATGTTAGGAGCTGCAGATATCGTGGTCAGCAGGGCAGGGGCGACTACCCTACTGGAGCTGGCTGCTCTTGCCAAGCCAGCAATTATTGTACCCAACATTCATTTAACTGGTGGCCACCAGGTTAAAAACGCAGCAGTGTACCAGCAGGCAAAAGCTGTGGTTGTGTTGGACGATGCTCGGCTTAGCGCAGAGCCGCTGGCACTAGTTGATGCCATCAACGCGACGTTATTAAATAAAGCTACCATGCAGCGACTTTCAAAGAATATACAAACATTCGCTAAGCCAGATGCGGCCAAAGATATGGCAAAAATCGTACTCGAGGCTGCAAAATAATGAAATTCAAACGGGGTTCATCCGCATCTGATAATGTACCAAATCGCCGGCGTGACCATCCAGCTGCTGATGGCGGCAAAAACCGACCCTCGTCGCAAGATCTTTCCGAGCGCTATGCCTTCCGCAGAAACCGAACCATAACTGGCAGCTCGTCGGCGCAAATCATGAGTCCTAATGAGCTAAATGCGAATTTACGCTCACCTCGGAGCCATGTTCATCATCTTACGTCATTACGGCGGCGTCTAGTACTGTATTTCGTAGCGGCGTGTGCGGGAGCTTTTGGTTTGTACGTGTTGCTGGCTCAAACGGCGGCAACCGAAACTTTTCAAGTAAAAAATATCCCGGTACTTAGCGCTTCTCAACAACAGGCCTACCGTGACTCACTGGAAGAGTACTACGGAGCGCGACCAATTGAGCGGCTTAGGTTCAATCTTGATGAACAGCGGCTCACTTCGCACATGCAAGCCGATCATCCAGAAATAAAGTCGCTTGCGGTTGAACAAAGTGGTATTGGCAAAGTCGTCGTAGCAATCACTGCACGGCAGCCCCTTGCCCGCTGGACAATCAATGCGAATGACCAATATGTAGACGGTGATGGCGTTGTGTTTGCAAATAATTATTTTGCCCAACCTAATTTGCAGATTGTTGATGAAACCGGTATACGGGTGAGTTCGGGCCAACTGGTTGCTTCCAACCGGTTCTTAGGGTTTATCGGTCGAGTACTAGCTTCGGCTAACCAGCAAGGCCTGTCAGTTGAAAAAGTCACGTTGCCCCTTGCGACCACACGGCAGGTAGAAGTAATACTGCAGGGTAGCCCTACTAAGTACAAAGTATCGGTAGATCGCTCGGCAGGGCAGCAGGTAGAGGACATAGCACGGCTAACAAAGTACTTTTCCCAGCACGGTATTACACCGGAGTACGCTGATGTTCGGCTTCAAAATAAAGCGTTTTATAAATAGGGCATACCCC
>CAZVUR010000014.1:0-5263 GCA_964629385.1 uncultured Candidatus Saccharibacteria bacterium
TTTAGCAACCCTACCTAAACACCCGGTTAAACGGGCGCTATACCGCTCGCATCCAAAACGCGTTGTTAAATATTGGACCAGCAAAGAAGGCCTATTTATGGCGCTAAAGGTTGCGGGTGTCGCAACTCTCCTTATGATTATTCTAGCTGGTGGCGTGTTCGCTTACTTCCGTAAAGATATTGATCAAATCAGACCTTCGGAATTGGCAAAACGCGTGCAGACCACCGTAAGCCGCTACTATGATCGAAATGACGTATTACTGTGGGAAGATAAAGGTGCCGGCAATTACAAACTAGTCGTCGACGGCAAAGATATTGCCACGAATATGAAGCAAGCGACTATTGCTATCGAGGACAAAGATTTCTACCACCATAACGGTGTCAGCCCATCTGGTTTGCTAAGAGCAGCTATTAATAATAGCCAGGGAGATAGTACACAAGGCGGCTCAACCTTAACCCAGCAACTGGTAAAGCAAGTGTTCTTTTCAGAAGAAGCTGGCAACCGTGGGTTAGGCGGTATTCCAAGAAAGATAAAAGAATTAATTCTTGCCATTGAAGTAGAGCGAATTTATAACAAAGATCAGATTCTCAATTTATATTTAAATGAGTCTCCGTATGGCGGGCGACGCAATGGCGTTGAATCGGCGGCGCAGGCGTATTTTGGTGTTCCTGCCAGTAAATTAACCTTGGCACAATCGGCTCTTTTAGCTGCCATTCCGAACCAACCTGGCTGGCTCGATCCATATAACACCGCAGGCAATCAAGCTCTGATTGCTCGGCAGCACACTGTGCTTGATAAAATGCGAGAGCAAGGATTCGTCACACAAAAGGAAGTTGATGAAGCTAAGAAAATTTCAATTTTAGATACTATCAAGTCAGAAGGTAATCAGTACGCAGATATTAAGGCGCCGCACTTTGTGCAAATGGTGCGCAGCGAGTTAGAACAAAAATTAGGAAAGGCCACGGTGGGACGCGGCGGCCTTACGATAAAAACGACACTTGATATCCGAGTACAAGACAAGCTACAGTCTGAGATGAATGACATGTTCAACTCATATTTCCCAAGCTATGCAGGCTTTTCTAACGGCGCGGGTACGATTGAAGATGTAAAAACCGGACAAATCATTGCTATGATTGGCAGCCGCGATTTCAATTACCCTGGGTATGGGCAAGATAATGCAGCAGCCGCTTTCATCCAACCTGGTTCATCGATCAAGCCCCTCGTATATGCTGAGTTATTTGAGAATAAGGGCGAAGATGCATTGAATTTCGGAAGCGGATCTATACTTTCGGACGTGCCAATTGATATTTCGGGATATAAGCCGCAAAATGCTGACGGTGGTTATAAAGGAAACATTCCTATTCGCAAATCACTCGCGCTGTCACGTAATATTCCGGCCATCAAAGCTATGCAGATATCAGGCGTAGAACCGACGCTAAAAACTATCCGAGCAATGGGTGACAAAATGTACTGTACTCAAGGTAATGAAAAAGATGCCGGACTATCTTCAGCAATTGGTGGTTGCGGTACGCGCATGATTGATCATACTAATGCTCTGGCATCGTTAGCACGAGGCGGTGTATATACGCCAACAAGCACGATATTAAAGGTTACAAATAGCGATGGTGATGTTCTTGAAGAGTACAAACCTGATCGTAAAAAGATTATCGATCCACAATCTGCCTACGTAGTGAATGATATCTTAGGTGACGCCAATGCGCGATTAGGCTTGTTTGGCAGAACTATTACACCCGAGCTCGATGCAGCTGGCGTTAAAGCGGCAATCAAAACCGGTACTAGCGACAAGGATCGTAAGCCAAAAGATATTTGGACAATCGGGTACACACCGAATATTGCTGGAACCGTATGGCTCGGCAATCCAGATACTACCCCGCTCATTAATGGTAACTCGTCAATTCCAGCCCGCGTACTTGACCCTGTATTGGCATTTGCTTCTAAATTATATATCGACGAGAACAAAGCTAAGCAAGGTGATTGGTTCACGGCGCCTGATGGCATTCAACGAATCAACGGCGAAGTTTATCCAGCTTGGTACAACAAGGCGAAGGCTCAAACCAATGCCAAATTAATGTTCGATAAAAGTTCAAGGAAGCGAGCAACAGATTGTACACCAGAAGCTGCAAAAATTGAGCTTAGTGTCATCAAAACGACCGATCCAATTACAAAACGTGAGATTTACTTAGCTCCTGATGGCTACGACGGTTCAAGCGACGATAACGTGCACAAATGTGATGACGCTAAACCCTCAATCACTGGAATATGCGTAGATTCATCCAACAATATAACTATCAGGGTCTCAAAAGGTACTTTCGACCTACAAACGCTAGACGTATCGGTTGATGGAGCTGGCGTGGCATCGCTAAACGTAAGTGGCAGTGGAACTTACTCAACGAACTATAACTTTACCAGCAATACTGCGTCACTTTCAGCTACGGTAACAGATACAGGCTACTACTCAGATGCTAAGTCACAAACGTACAAGCGTAACGGCAAAGACGCCGCTGGCAGCTGTTAAAACCGTAAGCTATTGGTTATTCAAAAGTTCAATCAAGCTATCTTCGTTTGAAAGATTAGACTTCTTAGATGATGGAGACTTGGCTGCGCTGTGGATATGAGCAGCTTTTGTAGACGTAGCTTTTTGATGTGCTGGCTTACGTCCGGCAGTTTTTGCCGAACGCTTTGAAGAAGAATTTGTTTGCGGCTGATTAGTAGGGGTTTTAGCATCTGCGAGTTTTGCGAACATCATTCGACCAGCGGCCGTTTGAAGGCTACGTATAAATTCAATTTGTACAGTTTTGCCCACATCCTTACCAGCTTTATCCACCACCACCATTGTGCCGTCTGCCAGGTATCCGACTGCCTGGTTGTCGCTTTGTCCTTTTTGCGTCAACGCCAAGCTCATTGTCTCGCCAGGCAAAAATGCCATCCGAATACTTCCTGCCAGCTCATTTATATTTAGGACGGTGATGCCATTGACCGATGCTACTTTATTAAGGTTGAAATCAATCGTACACACTGAACTTTCGCGGTCTTTCTTGGCAAGTTCCACCAATCGGGCATCAACACCGCCGTCTCCTAACGGCCCATCTTGAATTATTTTCACCGATATTTGCTCGATTTCTTGAAGTTCACGAATTGCATCAAGTCCCCGCCTCGCACGTGCTCTTTTTTCACTGTCGGCTTGATCGGCAAGTAACTGAAGTTCAGCTATAACACTTGATGGTATTACTAGATGGTCTGGAATGAAGCCAGTTCGAGCTGCAGTCACAATCCTCCCGTCCATAAGAGCCGACGTATCGATATAAACTTTCCTGCCTTTAGACGATGGTGTACGTCTTACCGTTGTATACACTAAAAAACTAACTTCGATAACAAGTAAGCTTATAAGTGCAAGTAAAATATAATTCATGTACATATCCTTATTCATAAATGCTATGAATCATTAAGAGTTATTTTAAATAATCTATCAGGGCTTGCCTGAGCGATGTAACTGGCGTAGCAACTGCAGTTTTGCCATGAGTTGGCTTTGGGCCAATGGTGTTGGTGAAGCCAAGTTTTTTTGCTTCGGCCACACGACGTTCAATTTGCGGAACCGAACGGACTTCACCGCCAAGGCCGATTTCGCCGAATACCACGGTTTTGTCACCTAAACGGCGCTCAGCTGCCGCGCTCGCAATTGCCATGCATATAGCCAAATCAGCAGCCGGATCCGTAACCTTAAGTCCTCCAACCACATTTATATAAATATCTTTGTCTGATAAATTCAATTTTGTGCGTCGTTCGAGGACTGCGATAAGCAGATTGAGTCTGTTCAAATCAAACCCGCTAGCCGTGCGTTTAGGATAGCCGAAGTTAGTGGGGTTTACAAGGGCCTGAATTTCTACGAGGAGTGGCCGAGTACCCTCTAAGGTTGCAAGTACCACCGAACCATCGGCGTTTTGGCGTTCTGCAAGAAGCGCTGCCGACGGATTTTCAACGATGCGCAGGCCTGCATCTGCCATTTCAAATATAGCTGTTTCGGCTGTTGAACCATACCTGTTCTTAACTGCCCGAACTACTTTAAATCCACCGTATCGGTCTCCCTCAAACTGCAGCACAACATCGACTAAATGCTCAAGCACTTTCGGCCCAGCTATACTTCCTTCTTTGGTGACATGTCCCACGAGCAGTACGGCTGCCCCTGCCTGTTTAGCCGCCCGTATAATAACGTTCGAAGAATTGGTAATTTGACTCACCGTCCCCGGTGCGCTGGAAATGTCATTAAGACTCAATGTCTGGATGGAATCGACAATGACCAACTTATGACTACCAGCACGAATGGTTGCACCTATGTCGTCAGCGCTGGTGCTGGCAACAAACTCTAAGCGGTCCTGTTCATTGGCGCCCAAGCGTTCAGCCCGTAGTTTTACTTGATGTGCACTCTCTTCGCCACTTACATATAGTACTGCATGAGTAGCGGCAATATATGTAGCTACTTGAAGTAGTAGCGTGCTTTTGCCAATGCCAGGTTGCCCCGCAACTAGCGTTACTCCACCGGGTAATATTCCACCGCCCAATACCGTGTCAAGGTCGGCAAAGCCAGAACCAAACCGCGCCACCTGCTCGCTGGATTCGATGGCACTAAATGCCTGAGGCTGTAAAATTGTGCCGGACACCTCTCCTTTAGCAACTACCGATGTTCCACCGGTTGACACAATTTCTTCTACCAAGGTGTTCCATTCGCCGCAGTTCTCGCACCTGCCGGTCCATTTAGGGTATACTGCCCCGCAGTTACTACATACAAACTTTGTTTTTGCTTTCGCCATAGCCGTAATTATATCTCCGGTTCATCCGCCAGCACGCTATCAATACTCTTGTTCAACGAAGCCGCCTTGGCATTAATTGTGTCTAGCTGAGCTACCATTTGGGCATGAAGTTCCGTATTGGCATTTATTTGCGCTCGCAGTGCTTCTAGGCGACTACGCTCCGCTTCAAGTGCAGCCCGTTCAGTAGAAAACTCAGCCTGCGACGAAAAACCGCCTGGCCTATCCGCTCTCGCATTAAAGTCAGTTACTTTTTGGTTCAGCGCTGCTACTCCGTAGTTATATTGCTCAATCGAGCTATTGATCGTAGCGGTCAGTGCATTGATTTTAGCGACCAGCTCATCGGCTTCTTTTGAAAGTTGCTCAAACTGAGTAGACACGTGTGCATGCTGGCGTACGATTGCCGCGCGATTGGTAAAATATTGGCTATAATACTGTTC
>CAZVUR010000014.1:5363-14796 GCA_964629385.1 uncultured Candidatus Saccharibacteria bacterium
CCCACCCAATAATGCGTGAAACATTCGATGAGCTATTCGTGGGTGACATCAAGTTGTATCTCGCCATTACGGGCTTTTGCAGTCAATACTGTACCTTTACTATAATCGCCAGACAGTATACCATCGGCTATCGCATGCTCTAGCTCGTCTTGAATTGCACGCCGTAGCGGACGGGCACCGTATTTTTCATCGTAACCTTTGCGTATAATAACTCGCTTTGCAGATGGAGATACTACGAGATGTACGCCTTTACGAAGTAACCTGTCGTTGAGTTCGTCAATCAAATTGGCAAAAATCTTCCCCACTTCTCGCTTTGTTAGCGCCCTGAATGTTATAAGCGCATCAAACCGATTTATCAGTTCTGGACGCATGATTTTCTTTAGAGCAGCTTCTGCATGCGCAGCATTCGCCCGGTGCTCGTCTTCAAGTTTGGTGTTTTTTTGACTCGTCGCATGAAAGCCGATAGACGCTTCTTTTTGCATAGCTTCGGCACCAACATTACTGGTTAAAATGATAATCGTATTTGTAAAATCTACCTTACGCCCTTTTGCATCAGTCAAAGTACCGTCTTCTAGTAATTGCAGCAGTAGTTGGGCTACGTCTGGATGACCTTTTTCAATCTCATCAAACAATACCACGCTGTACGGCTGGCGGCGGATCTTATCGGTCAATTGGCCGCCATCATCATAGCCAACGTAACCTGCCGGAGCTCCTAATAGCCTGGCGGTATTATGGCGTTCGCCAAATTCACTCATGTCAATTTTAATCAGCGCATCTTCACTTCCGAATACTTCGCGCGCCAATACTTTTGCAAGTTCCGACTTACCCACGCCAGTTGGCCCCATGAACACAAACGAACCAATCGGACGCTTGCTGCTCGCCACCCCGCTACGCGAACGGCGTACAGCTCGTGCAACTTTGGTTACAGCCTCTTCTTGGCCAATGATGTACTTACCAAGATGTTTTTCGAGGGAACGCAGTAAACTGGCTTCTGATTTTTGCAATCGTTTTACTGGTATACCAGTCATTACTGATATCGCGTGCGCTATGTCATCTTCAACAAGGAGTATTGGCTGCTTGTTTTCGTATTGTTCTTTCAGTTCTTCAAGCTTTTCAGAAATCTGTACCGATCGAGTCTTATAAAGGGCAGCGCGCTCAAAATCCTCAGCATTAACGGCTTCTTCCATCTTTTCATTCAGGTTTTTTAGCTGCCGAATATAATCGCGCCGTTTGCTTGGTTTACCGCCTTGCTTAACCCGTTTAAGAGCAGCGGCTTCGTCAATCACATCAATCGCTTTATCCGGCATGAATCGTTCCGAAACATAGCGGTCAGCTAGGTACACTGCTGATTCGATAACTTCATCGCTAATAGATACACCGTGGTGCGACTCATAGTAAGTCTTGAGGCCTTTTACGATTGCTACTGTATCTTTTACAGATGGTTCCGGTACCATAATCGGTTGGAAACGTCGTTCCAGCGCGCTATCTTTTTCGATATGCTTACGGTATTCATCGATAGTGGTAGCGCCAATCATATGTAGTTCTCCGCGAGCTAGCGCAGGCTTGAGCATATTGGCCGCGTCGAGTGCGCCCTCTGCGGCACCAGCCCCTACCAGTAAGTGAAGCTCGTCGATGAACACGATGATATTATTCGCGCTTTTTAATTCGCTTATCACCTTTTTTAACCGTTCTTCAAACTCACCACGGTATTTAGTGCCAGCAATCATGGCCGCCAAATCAAGCTGAATGACCCGCTGATCAAGCAGATGGTCAGGCACGTCTTCTCGAGCGATGCGCTGGGCTAGCCCTTCTACAATAGCTGTTTTACCAACACCAGGTTCACCCATTAAGACTGGATTGTTCTTCGTTCTTCGCGAGAGAATTGTAATTAATCGTTCCTGCTGGGCGTCACGACCAATCACCGGATCGAGCTTGCCGGCTCGTGCACGGGCCGTAAGGTCTGTGCCGAAAGTCTCCAGTACACCGCCGCGCTTTTGCTTACGTGGGGCATCCGTAATAGTCGCTTCACCATTCTCGAACGCTTCGTTTTGCCTATCAAAAAATTCTTCAAGATCGGCTTGAATAGCGTGAATATCGACCTCAAGGTCGCGTAATAGCGTTGTAGCCCTCGCCGACTTTTGGTTTAACAGGCTGTATAAAATATGCTCCGTTCCTAAATGATCTTGGTGAAATTCCTGAGCTACATCCCAACCCATTTTCAAGGTGAGCTTGGCAGTTTCACTGAGCGCTAGCGCACCGGTGCTTATAATAATATTTCGAGGTGACAGGTTTAGAGCAAGTTCTGCTCGTTCGAGCGTCACATTAGCATCGGCTAAGATTTTCGCACCTACACTGGACCCTTGGGCTAGTACGCCAAGAAGCAGATGTTCGGTGCCAATGTATGAACTTCCGTACCCACGTGCAATTGCATTTGCATGCTGCAAACTGGTTTTCGCGTTGTCGGTTAAGCGAGAAACAAATTCTGCGAAATCTTCTGCCATACTCTTATTATTATCCTCCAAGGTAGTTAAGCGCAAGCTCTTTTAGGTATATTCGTTTGCGGTCACTATACTTAGTATATAAAAAAATTAGCACTCATGCAATAAGAGTGCTAATTTTTATTACTAGATACGTTAGTCGTCTGAAGATTCGTTTACCGCATCTAGCAAACTGTCTTCAATGTTCTTCTTTGGCGCCTTCGGTTCTGCCGATTTAGTAGTCGATGAGGCTGTTTCAATATCAAGTTCGAAACCAGTTAGCCTGCTGGCAAGTCGCACGTTCTGGCCCGCACGTCCAATCGCGATTGATTGCTGGTCTTCAGTTACGAACACTTTAGCCCGCTTAGCTTCCTTGTCAATCTCAACCTTAGCCACCTCAGCTGGGCCCAACGCACTTCGAATAAACTCATCGGCATCGTCGCTAAAGGGAATGATGTCGATTTTTTCTTGGTCACCAATTTCGTTCATTACTGCCTGCACACGGGTCCCGTGTCCACCTACAAACGTTCCTACCGGGTCAACACCCGGCACACTTGAATACACCGCCAATTTAGTACGACGACCAGCTTCCCGGGCTATCGCTTTGATTTCAACTGCCCCAGTTTCCATTTCTGGAACTTCTTGGCGGAATAAGAATTCAACAAATGCCTCGTTGGCACGACTTAAGATAAGCTGTGGCCCCCGATTATCGCGCTCGATATCTTTGATGAAAACTTTGATACGTGAACCGATACTGTAAAATTCGCCCTGAATCTGTTCACTTTGGGGCAAAATGCCAACCGCCTTGCCTAACTCAACCCGTACAACCCGTGGTTCAACCCGCTGTACAACACCGGTAACAATCGTACCGATTTTGTCTTCGTATTCTTCTAATACCACTTCGCGCTCGGCTTCACGGAGGCGCTGTAATACTACCTGCTTGGCAGTTTGAGCAGCTACACGGCCAAACGAGGTTACTTCGTGACCTTCTTCAATCACGTCATCAATTTTGGCACCTTTTTTCTTCTTTTGGGCTTCCTCTACGGTCAGTTCGGCGGCTGGATTCTCTACGGTATCTACCACAGTCCAGCGTACGAATACTTTAGCCGTGCCTTCGTTGGTGTTAAGCTCAGCGCGCACATCCTGGTCGCGTTCACCATTGTCACGGCGCCATGCAGCTGCAATAGCCTGCTCGATTACGCTCATGACGGTTTCTTCTGGCAAGTTTTTTTCTTCGGCGATAGTACGCACCGCAAGAAGTAACTGTTTAACATTTAAATCTTCCATGATAATCCTTTCATTATTCTATGAAAAAATCCGACCTGCTGGCCGGAATGTACTATACGTAGTATACATCAAATATCCGCATTTGCGCAAGTCCCAAGCACGCGTGCCATCGCATCGCGTTCGGCAGCTGTTATCCATAACGAATATTTTTGCTTTACTTGTATTTGTCGCTGTGCATATTGGCAACGAAAAGCTTTATTCGGGGGCAACCAGGTAGCTGCATCTCCGTCTGACTTTTGTTGATTTGCCGGCCCATCAACAGCTAAAAGATTGAGTGGGTCATTCGCCATCGCAATACGTTTTTCATAGCTGAGCTTCTGAGCACCTTTCTGCCAGGCATCACTAAGCGCCACTACGTGGTCAATTTGAACATCGCTCGTTGAGTCGCCACGCATAAAATGAATTGTTTTACCGGTATAGGGATCATGCAAGACACCGCTAGTTACCTTACAGTCTTCATCTACTGTATCGCTAGTTAAGTCACGCGCCAAAATAATATTTCTGGTATCGCATCCGTTTACTGTTTGCCACCCGTCACCAAATTGACTCCGCGAGTAGCCGGTTTTTGGTGCCCGGCCTTTAACAGGAAGCGAAGCCAGGCTAGCAGGGACTTTCTGCTCATTACGTGAATCTGCAAATGGAAGCCAAACAACATCGCTAGGCTGTGGAGCTAACGGTATTGCAGCTATGCAGAGCAACACAATAACCACAAGG
Source organism: uncultured Candidatus Saccharibacteria bacterium (assembly GCA_964629385.1). GTDB lineage: Bacteria > Patescibacteriota > Saccharimonadia > Saccharimonadales > Saccharimonadaceae > UBA1020. The sequence continues at coordinate 9,842 of CAZVUR010000014.1, forward strand.
ACCCGTCGAAGTTTGTAATCGCTCATGGCTCTAGTATACGAAGGTACGCTATAATGAAACAATGACTAGCGTACGACGATTACTTAATTTTTTTAGCCCCGACCATTATCAACTTTCTCTTACGATTGACCGCCCGGCACGTACATTTAATGGCATAGTTACCCTTACGGGCACCACTAAAACCAGCGATACATTTTGGGTTCATGCCAAAGATCTCGCTATAACCTCATGTACAGTCAATGGAAAACAAGCAGATTATCTATTAGGCAGCAACGATGAGCTGGCGATAAAATCAGCTATTGAACCCAATCAATCTGCGACTGTTGTGCTTGGCTTCAGCGGTACTGTAACCGACCAAATGCACGGCATGTATCCGTGCTACTTCAAAGATGGTGACGAAGCCAAGGAGCTCATCGCGACCCAATTCGAAAGTCACCATGCACGCGAAGTCTTTCCATGTATTGATGAGCCAGAAGCCAAGGCAACATTTGATGTCACCCTTACTACTGAAGATAACGTTACCGTTCTGGGTAATATGCCCGTAAAAGCACAGAGTCATGAAGACAATAGCCTTGTTACCACATTTGAAACCACACCACGAATGAGTACATACCTACTGGCGTGGGTTGTAGGAGAAATGCACAGCAAAACCGCCACCTCAAAAAGCGGTGTGGAAGTAAATATCTGGGCAACACCTGCCCAGTCACCAGACAGTCTTGATTTTGCACTCGATATCGCCACGCGCACTATAGACTTTTTTGACGACTATTTCGGCGTGCCATACCCGCTTCCAAAATCCGACCATGTAGCATTACCAGACTTTTCTTCTGGCGCTATGGAAAATTGGGGCCTTATTACTTACCGTGAAGTTGCATTATTGGCAGACCCAGCCACAACTAGTATTTCATCAAAGCGCTACGTGGCTACTGTTATTGCGCATGAATTGAGCCACCAATGGTTCGGTAACCTCGTTACCATGAAATGGTGGAATAATCTTTGGCTCAATGAAAGTTTTGCTAACTTAATGGAATATATCGCGGTTGACGCCTTGCATCCTGAATGGGATATCTGGCTTGAATATTCTTCACACGAAACTATCATGGCCCTTAGTCGTGATGCCCTTGATGGCGTTCAGGCGGTACAAACAGAAGTTAACCATCCAGACGAAATCAGCACACTCTTCGACGGTGCAATCGTGTACGCAAAAGGAGGCCGATTATTACGAATGTTACAGGAGTATATTGGTCACGATGCTTTCCGTGATGGTCTTCGATCATATTTTAAGACTTATGCCTACCAAAATACGGATGGTAATGATTTATGGGCCGAATTATCCAAAGCCAGCGGCAAAGATATCACTGATTTCATGAACACCTGGATATCCCAACCAGGCTACCCAGTAGTACACGTTGAAGAGAACGGCCTTAGGCAAGAGCAATTTTTTGTCGGTGAACACAAACCGAGCATGCAGGCATGGCCAATACCATTAGGAGCGACAGTACCGCTTACTACGTCGCTATTTGATCAAATGACCTCAAATATTCAAATCATGCCAGGTGATCGCTTGAATGTTGGGGATGCGGCTCATTTTATCACGCATTATCCAGCCGACCATCTTTCCGTACTGATTGATGACGTGCGTACCGGCAAGCTACAGCCAATTGATCGTTTACAACTACTACACGAGCAAACCATGCTTGCCCGCGGTTCAGTAATTTCTAGTGCTGAACTGATTCCACTCATTCAAGCCTACAAAGATGAAACTGTCGAAAATGTTTGGGATATCATTGGTTTGACTATTGGAGAGCTCAAAAAATTTGTCGAAGCAGATAAAGATACCGAGGGCCAGCTTCGGGAACTCTCACGCACTACGGCTGAACGTGAATATAAGCGCCTTGGTTGGAAGCAGCAAAAAAATGAGCCAGCCACCGACACGAAGCTCCGTGCTACTATCCTAGGAATGACGCTGTATGGCGAAGGCAAGGATGCGATTGCCACAGCTCATGAGCTTTATCAAAAAGGTATCGAGACTCTCGATCCAGAATTACGCAGCTTGATTATTAGCAACGAAGTGCGTCATTTTGAAACACCTGAGCTAATCACATCGCTCATTGAGCGCTATCGCACCACACCATCAGCCGACCTACAGATGGATATATGTTCTGGATTAACCAGCACAAAGAATCCCGTAACTATCGAAAAGCTACTGCTAATCATTAAGGATTCGGCGGTTGTGCGTTCGCAAGATGCTTTCCGCTGGTTTGTTTATCTCATTCGCAACCGCGATAGTCGTCAAGCGGCGTGGCAATGGCTTACCCAAAGCTGGGACTGGGTAGAAAAAACCTATGGTGGCGACAAGAGCTTTGATGACTTCCCACGATACGCAGCTACCGGACTCGCAACCCGTGAGCAGCTCGATGAATACGTCAAGTTCTTTACCCCTATGATTGATGTTCCTGCGTTAGCACGGGTAATCCAGCTTGGCATAAGTGAAATTACCGCCAGAGTTGAGCTGATAGAACGCGACGCCGAAGATGTACGTAAGGCACTGGCAGCTATTTAATCTAACGGCATCCATTCCTGCAAATTATAGCCGCTTCCCACGGTTGCAACAGCCAACCTTGCATTCATAGCCCTGGGCAAAGTAACGGTATAAAGCTGGGCAGCAAATCTCATTTGCCGTAGCTTTTTAGTGGTAATTGCGGCAATGCCGCCACCTTGACCGGGAGTTTTACGGTATTTGACTTCTGTAAAATAAATTGTGTCATCATGTTGGCTCACAATATCGATTTCACAAAATTTGGTTTTCCAATTACGCTCAACCACTTTATGTCCCATTTTTTGCAAGTACTCCGCCGCTACGTCTTCAGCTTTATCACCAAGTTGTTTAGAAGTTACGGTACTTGATATACCATTAGTCATCGAGTTATCTCGATATTTATGTAAAGGTGCAAAGCTAAGACGATGTAGTGGAGTAACGCCATACTTCTCAATTGCAGCACGATGCTTGGCGGTGCCGTACCCGACATGCGCTTCAAAACCGTAATCAGGGTAAAGCAAGGCTTGCTCTTCCATAAATTGGTCGCGGGCTACTTTCGCCACGATCGATGCTGCTGATACACTACCAATCAATAAATCAGCCTTTTTCATAGTTGTCACATAAGGCCCTTTGCCAGTGTCTTTTAAAAAATTAACTGTCCCATCAATAATAATTTCATGATACGGAACAGTAATCTGCGTAAGCGCACGTTTGGTAGCTTCAACCAAACTAGTGCTCATACCAATCTCGTCAAGCTCGCTCGCGTGCACCCAGCCCAGGCCAACAGCAGCTGCTTTTTCGTATATTTCATCAGCTAGCTCAAGCCGTTTTTTGGCTGAAAGTTTTTTACTATCAGTAAGACCTTCGATTTTTTTATCACCGAGTACAACCGCTCCAACCACCAGCGGGCCAGCCCACGGCCCACGGCCAACCTCGTCTATCCCTACGTTCATAATACGTGCTTCGCTTATAAGACAAACCTACGGTTTTTCTCATCGCGCCGTGCGCTGGAGTAAATCCAGCCGCGCGGGCTGCTCTTTTCCCTTCTATCTTATAGTAGCAAAAACTCCCCTGATTTGAGGGGAGTTCGAGAAATCACGTCAAGAACTAAGCGTTTTCTTTGTGAGCAGCTTCGACAGCGTCTTGCTTTGCCTTAAGCTCTGCTTCTTCTTTTGCCTTTTCGGCAGCTTTTTCTTCGGCTGCCTTAGCGGCTTCTTCTTTTAGGCGCTTTTCTTCAGCTTCGGCGTGTGGGTCACGAACATCGTTTACGGCTTCACGATCGAAGTTTACTGCTGTTAGGCGAGCACTCTTACCTGAGCGGTTACGTAGGTAGCTAAGGAAGTTGCGGCGAACCTTAGCGCGGCGTACGATTTCAACTTTTTCTACAAGTGGGCTGTGGAGCAAAAAGCTCTTTTCTACACCAACACCGCTCGCAATCTTACGAACGGTAATTCGGCTAGTGTGTTGGTTTTTGTTGTCTGTGCGGATAACGACGCCTTCGAAAATCTGAATACGCTCTTTGTTACCTTCCTTAATTTTCTGGTGCACACGCACGGTGTCACCGCTACGGGCGTCAACAACAGCTGCCTTTTTCTGCTCGTCATTTACCTTTTGAATTAACGCAAAACTCATATTATTTCCTCATTTAGTTCCTGGGTCTCGATTCCAGCTGGCCACGTAGTTGTACATCTACGGCTCCACACTCTCGAAATCCTCGGCTTTTTACTCTGTACAGTCAGTGGTTAATTATAGCAGATATTAGCGAGAAAGAAAAGAGGTATACTAGATATATGAACTATGACGAACTAGCCCTGAAACTACACAAAGAACATAAAGGTAAAATCACTACCAAGCTTCGCGATGAATCCCAACTTGATAAAACAAGCCTTAGCGCGTATTACACACCCGGCGTAGCTGCAGTCTCGAAGGCCATTGCCGAAAACGAAACTCTACTTCCGACCTATACATGGACCAACAATCTTGTAGCCGTTATTTCAGATGGTTCAGCCGTGCTAGGACTTGGTAACATTGGGCCAAAAGGTTCAATGCCTGTTATGGAGGGTAAGGCGCTTTTATTCAAGCACTTCGCAGGCATTGACTCCGTGCCAATTACACTTGATGTTCACACGTCAGACGAGATCGTAAATACGGTTAAAGCAATTTCATCGAGTTTTGGAGCTATCAATCTAGAAGATATTGCTGCGCCGCAGTGTTTTGAAATCGAAGAGCGCCTGAAGGCTGAACTTGATATACCTGTATTTCACGACGACCAGCATGGAACCGCCGTCGTTACCTTGGCTGGATTGATTAATGCCGCCAAAATTACGAACCGATCTTTGGCAGATAGTAAATTCGTCGTTGTGGGCGCCGGGGCTGCCGGAACAGCCATAATGAAGCTCCTCAAGCTTTATGGCGT
>CAZVUR010000014.1:14896-16713 GCA_964629385.1 uncultured Candidatus Saccharibacteria bacterium
AAAATTACCGATGAGCACAAAATTTCTGCCGCGGAAGCTATCGCGTCATTGGTTGAACAGCCGTCGGCTGAAGAGATCATTCCAAGCGTGTTTGACGAGCGGCTTGTGCCGACGATCGCCAGCGTTATTAAATAACACGGTTGATTTCTTCAATCGTTGTTTCGCCGCGCAGCGCGGCTAGCACGCCAACTTGCTGCAGCGTCATCAGGCCGTCTGCCTTGGCAGCTTTTTCAATGATCTCGGCATGTATTTCGTCTTCATCACCACGCAAGAAACCTTGAATTTTTTCGGTGACTACCATTTGCTCCATAATCACAATTCGGCCTTTGTAGCCAAACGGTGCATCGTCACTCGGTATGGGGCGCCAGAGTTTAAAGTTTTCAAGGTCGGGTTTTTCTTCTGTTTCAGGCATATCAGCTAAAACGTCTCGTATCCATTTTTTTGTGGCGTCGTCTGGCTCATATGCTTCCTTGGTTTCATCTACTAAACGCCGCACCAAGCGCTGAGCAATAATCAATCGAATCGCGCTACTAAAAATAGGATTCTGGCCAATCAAATCGATCATACGACTAAAGGCCGCCGAGGTTGAATTAGCATGAAAGCTCGAAAGTACCAAGTGCCCTGTAATTGACGCTTGTATGGCCGTTTTTGCCGTATCTTGGTCACGAATCTCGCCCACCATCACTACGTCTGGGTCTTGACGAAGCACACTCCGTAGTCCATCGGCAAAATGTTTGCCTTCGGTAGTATTTATTGGAATTTGGGATATGCCAGTTAATCCATACTCAATCGGGTCTTCCAGCGTAATTAATTTACGATCTGGTGTATTGAGCGCGTTTAGCATGCTGTACAGCGTCGTTGACTTACCACTGCCGGTTGGCCCCACCATCAGCACCATGCCGCGTGGGTGGCTAATAATTTCATCGATCTCTGCGCGCTGCTTAGCGGGAATATTCAGCCTATCTAAATTTAGCAGCGTTTCATCAAAATTAAATAACCGTAAAACAACGTCTTGGCCGTACATAGTAGGTACTGTTTCTACACGTAAATTAAGCAGGTGTGTCGAACCGTCCCGAGTAACATCTTTTTGCATATGACTCGACTGCGGCTCATCTGCCGCGCTCGATATATTTGCTCGGCTGCCCAGCGCGGCCATAATAATACGGTAGCGCTCTTTCTCAAGATCAGCCACGGGGTGCAGGGCACCATCCACACGCATACGCACACGAATGCGATCACGCATGTTTTCTATGTGAATATCGCTTGCGCCTAGCTTGTCGGCTTGGTCAATAATATAATCGAAAACTTGGTCGGACCCAACTGAGTTAAGTGTACGCGACACTTCACTTATCGTTTCACTATCACCTTCGCGCGAAATTTCGATATCATCGTAAATTATCTGCTTGGGCGGATCATACCGATTCATGAACGTTTTGAAGGCGCTCCCGGAAATCATATTGAACTGAGCATTTTGACCACGCTCGTTGTAGTCGGTACGCATTTTATTTACCAGTGATTGCGGCGTTTGGGTTGTAATACCAAATTGAAATGGCGACTCATCATCGCCCGCCACCAGCGGAATCAGGCGGCCTTTGTACATATCTTCAATGCTTAAAACACCTTGGACAAGTGGAATTTCTTTTTCAAATTCACGAGTATCAACATATTGAACACCTAAAATAGCTGCTCGCTCGCGAGTCGCGTTTTCGTCGTGGTCTCGGCGCTGGGCCTGTACCTTGCCTTCATCCATGTACCATAACTATAGCAAACTGGTCATGCTTTGACTATCCGTAATAAGAGTTCACTAAACTGCTCAT
>CAZVUR010000015.1:0-15788 GCA_964629385.1 uncultured Candidatus Saccharibacteria bacterium
GGGATGTTGAACGTCGTGAAGACTATTTCGTTAATATACCAGCTAACCAACCGCTCAAAGTCTTAGTCAACGTAAGCCCCTCTCAACTAGCAGAAAATATCAGGCAAGTTCTTGACCACTATAGTCTTAAAGAAAATATCAAAGCCAACAAAACAACCCAGTAGCTAACAATACGGTAACCTCCTACCTCTGTTCTGTCTATTTTTGGTTGTTGGGCGAATTTTCAATGCCGACCCCTGTTCGTAATTGTTGGGTGAAACGGCAAAACAAACCGATTTTTGGCATCGACATATTTTTAGGTAGGTAGTGCGTTTGCAGGCTTCTCTAAAATGGCGTGTTCTACGGGTAGGGGGTATAATTGCAGTATGAACTTCACAATGATTACCCCCTACCATAATCACGACAATGGCTACATCTCGCTTATCATCAAAGACTTTGTGGTGTTGCCTGACGAAATTACAGTAAGCAAAAAGAGCCTGTTTAAAAAGGGTGAGTTTCACGTATCACTTTTAGCACTTAAAAATATTTTGCCTTTAGTCAACGCTGTTGACGCTAATGTAAGCGAGGATGATTTAGTACAAGACTTCTTGGATTACCAGAAAGATGTTGAACTCTCAGAATATAACTTAACAAGCCAACTTAGATACGTCACTAGAGGTGAACGTGAGACGGTGGTAGTTATGGTAGACGTACCTAATCTGGGTGGACTATTCGATAAACTACGGGCGAAGTATAAAGTTGACATACCCACACAACCGACCCACATCACGCTATATACACTCCAACCCGAGACTGGGATTGGTATATTGTCCAATGTCGAGCTTGAAAGAGATAGCAAGCCAGTCGAAATACCAGAGCTACATTTAAGTTAGCCTATTCTTCGTCTTCTGCTCGTATGTACTTTTCGCCACTAGGGTCAGTAGAGACTTTGTTGTCCCAGTTGCTTGTATCAGTTGCTGATTGTTGCAGTGGTAACTCTACAGCTTCACTTTCTTGAAGCATAGCGTTTTCTTTGGTTTCGTCGGTGTCGCTCATATTATCTACATTATACGCTACACAAACTTTATAAGCTCCAAGCCCTCTGGCTTTACAGCGTTATCGACGATGCGTTGCAACTTCTCGACCTTATCCCTAAATTGTTGATGGTTTCGCAAAATCGTATATAGACTGTCTTGTAGGTAGGTTCGTTGAGTGTCGTTCTGAGCCGACCATAGAAAATAGGCACTAAATGAGTGCCTATTTTCTATGACACATCATTCGTTTCTTTGAGCGAATATTTCTTCGGTTTCACGCATGAATATTTCTGCTACTTTTGGCCCCACCCCATACAGCTTCTGTAATCGTTTTGAAAGTTGCTCTTCAGAATCGCTATATTCAACCATAAGCAATAGCGAGCCATCATAGTTGCGAATCAGCTGTTCCATACAGCGTACCAAACCGCGCGCCGTACTCTCTGCATAGCGTGTATATTTTCCTTCATATAAAAGCCGCACTAATGTACGCGGTTTGCATTCGACGATTGCCCAGGGTGTGTCTAAACGCGCCTCTACGAGTAACTGCCACGTTGCGACCGCTACAGTCGATTGAATTGGCTTACCAAATAAATACGTCAACAAGAACCACTTAAATAAGTCATCGTCACCCGACAGTACATTGAGCCCATAGTCAGATGCATGATGAACTGGACGATTTTTTGATTTCATATTACCTGCCGAGCACTTTCATGGCCAGCATCTCGTCTGCACTGACATACTTTTTTGGTCGCATTGACCGTACGGTTTCGTACACTTCTGAAATACCATCGGATGTTTCATAGGTTTTGAACACCCGTGGGTCAATATACGACGCCTTTGCGATGGCTGGCGTGTTACCAAGCTTTTTTGCTACTTTTTTAATACAAGCCGTCATGGCCTTACTTCGTGCCGTTGGTGTGGTTGGCCGGCTTGCTTTAGCTAGTTCTACCGTTGCCAGTAGTGTACCACCCCACGTGCGAAAGTCTTTGGCTGAATAATCATCTCCGGCTACCGATTTTATGTACTCGTTTACGTCACTTGAAGTAAGGTTATGAATGTCACCGTTCTCATCATAGTAACGGAATAATTCATACCCTGGCATGTCATCGAGCTTTTTTATAATTTTTGTTATGGTTGAGTCACGAACTATTTTATGGTGCCTTTGCCCGCTTTTACCTACAAAATCAAATAGCACTGCACCCTGCTTAACAGTCAAGTGCTTGGATCGTAATGTCGTGAGCCCGAATGTGTTATGCTGCTTCGCATAAGTAGGATTTCCAACGCGAAAATATTCCTCATCAATCAAGCTAACCGCTGCGGCGGCCACTTTTCGCTTTGTAAAATGACGCCGCTGTAAATCTTTATCTACTTGCTTTCTGAGCTGCGGAAGCTTGGAGGCAAAGTCAAGTATGCGATCAAACTTCTTGGCTTCTTGCCTGGCTGTATGCGACTTGCTGTAGATGTACTGCTTACGTCCTGCGGCATCGTAGCCAGTTGCCTGGATTTTTGACTTTGTACTTACTGAAATTTCGACATTCGTCCAGGCTGGCGGTATTGTCAGGCTAGCGATACGCGAAAGTGTGGCCTTATCGACAGGCCGACCGCTGTGCGTATAGGTAAATCCTTTGCCTTTTTTTGCACGGATGATGTAGTCTTTCATAGTTACATAAAGTGTATAAAATTACACCGCTCGGCGGTGTAAACAAGTTTACAAAAATCGTTTGTTTATAGTGATTTATGCCTCACTATACGGCCTAACATGCTGATGATTTTGCTGTAAAAACCGCCGGATGATTTTATATTCATCTACGTCAAAGCTCGGGCTTTCATCACTCATCGTCAAGACACCTTCTGAGTCTAGGAACCCGCGTATAATCCAGTTATCAATTACAACACTATCACCCTGTTCCGACAATGGCACTTGAACTGCCGAATCATATTGCCATGACGAGACTTTGCTATGTTGTAAAGCAAGCTCGAACCGACGATTATATAGCTCCGCTGGCTCCTTGCCTATACATGCTCCTTTGCATTTGCCGAGTGAATACCAAAAACAAGCATGATTTGACTTTTCCAACCCCATTAATTTGGGGCAGAGCTGAAATATGCGTGTCAGCTCGTCGGCTTTTTGTTTTGCCTGCATCTTGGTGCGATATATCCCGTAGACTGTTGAAATTTCAATCGAATCATCAATATTACCCATGGTAATCTGTAAATGTGCATAATCGTTTTCGTATGATGCAACGAACATAGCATATTGTGACGCTCGCCTGAGTAAACGGTTATAAATTGGCTGGAGCTCTTTTATGAGCTTTGACTCTAATATTAAAGCGGCGAACTCACTGCCGGTTTTGATGGTTTCGACGTGATGCACTTGTTGGCTGATCTTAAGCTCTTTAGAGGCCGTACTTTGAAAATGAGACAACACACGTTTTTTCAACGTGACACTTTTGCCAACATATATCGGTAGCCTAGTTTCATCGCGAAAAATATACACACCCGGCACATTTTCAATCAAATCTATATCCGCAGCGTCTAGGTGCGCAGGCAATGATCGTGATTTAAGCTGAAGGCTCACCGCGTCCGCAAACTGCTCGTGACCATGTTCGGCGTATGCTAATTCTGCAAAATGCTTGATAGCCTGCGCGTCATCAAAGGCACGGTGCCGGGCAGACACAGGTATGCTGTGTCGCTCGATTAAAACCGCCAAGCTATGCCCTTTATTATAGGGGTAGAGTGCTCGCGACAACCTGACCGTGCACAGTAGTTTAGGTGAAAAATTCGTGCCAAGCAGAGCGTATTCTTGTTTTATAAACGAATAATCGAACTTGACGTTATGAGCAATAAAAATAGCTCCGTCCAGGATTGTTGCGAGCTGGGGCGCAATATCAGCGAAGGTTGGCTTGCCTATCGTATGGTGCGGATGAATACCTGTTAAAGTGGTAATTTGTGGTGGAATTCTAGTTTCGGGGTTAAGGATAGTATGAAATTCCTGTGTTGTGACACCGTTTTCAACACGAATTGCCGCAATCTCAAGTATCCGGCTGGTGCGATAGCTCCCACCCGTCGTTTCAATATCAACATACACTACCGGAAATTCAAACATCTCTTTCTATTATACCGTGGCCCATAATTAGCATACATATCTGGAGCGTAAGAACCCTTCAACAGAGCCGTAGATTTGATATGATACTAGCATGAGAACACTCCCCGTCCGTCGGGCGCTATATACGATATTTTTAGGATTAGCATACATTGCAATCACATTGCAGTGGCTATGGGTACTCATCATTGGCTTACCGCCACTCATTGAAAGTGATATGTTTGTGTCGTTCATGCAACCAGCTGAACCGGCACCTGTCACCCCCAAGCATGATGTTGAATTCTCACCCATTATTGCTATCATAGCAGGTGCTATAACATTAGTATTTTTAGTGCTAACAATTATTATTTTTATCAAATTACCAAAAACCATTATGGGTACCGGTGAAAAAATCATGCACCAATCGAGTGAAGCGATTGTTCCAGTTATTACTCACCATAAAAAATTACCACCCAAAAAACGGCGGCAATTGTCTATGCGCATTACCCGATTTCTGCAACTATTACTACTTATTATTCCGTGCGTAGTATCTTTTTTCGTACCACCTTTCCAAACAATAACCAGCCAGATTATCACCACGCTGGCTATCTGGCTGGCCGCTATAAGCATGGTATGCCTGCTGTTAAGTTGGCTGCTTGAACCAAAGACTACTTCGCGAACTCGGTCGCACGCGTCTCGCGGATAACGTTAACCTTAATCGTACCAGGATACTGCATTGTACTTTCAATTTTGTTCGCGATGTCGCGCGCTAGTTTAATACTAGAGAGATCATCGATTTTCTCTGGACGAACGATAACACGTACCTCACGACCAGCAGAAATTGCATACGCCTTATCAATACCCTCAAAGCTTGTTGCAACGTTTTCGAGTTCACGCATACGCTCAGCAAAGTTCTCGGCACTAATATTACGTGCACCAGGGCGAGCTGCCGATGCGGCGTCGACCACACGTACCACCAATGCTTCTGGTGTGGTTGCTTCGATATCATCATGATGTGCTTCGATAGCGTGAACTATTTCTTCACTCATGCCATACTTTTTGGCTAGCTCGGCGCCGATATGGTGGTGTTTACCTTCGATTTTATGTGTAACCGCTTTCCCTACATCATGGAGCAGGGTTGCGATTTTAGCCACGCGCACGTTCGCGCCAATCTCTTCGGCGATCATTCCAGCAATATGGGCCATCTCAGTCGAATGCATGAGGACGTTTTGGCCATAACTGGTACGGAATTTCAGTTCACCGAGGAGGCGCAGCATCTCTTTCGGAATACCCACCACGCCAACTTCGCGAGCGGCATCTTCACCAGCACGTTCGATTTCTTTATCAATTTGCTTCTGGGCTTTAGCCACAACTTCTTCAATACGCCCCGGGTGAATACGGCCATCTTTCATCAGCATTTCAAGGGTTAATCGGGCCACTTGGCGGCGAACCGGATCGAAACTACTCATCACAATCATACCCGGCGTATCATCTACCAAAATATCAACACCTGTTGCACGCTGGAGCGCTTGAATGTTGCGTCCTTCTTTACCAATGATTCGGCCCTTCATCTCATCGTCGGTCAATTTAATAGCCGTAACCGTTCGCTCAGCCGTCACTTCTGAGCTCATGCGCTCCATAGCAGAAACCAGAATCGTGGCCGCGCGCTCTTCGGCGTCCTGCATAGCATCACTTTGAAGCTTATTTACAAGTCCAATCAGGTCGTGCTTAATGTCACGTTCGGTCATTTGCATCAGCTTGTCGGCTGCATCGGCTTTCTTAAGGCCGGCAATTTTTTCAAGTTTCTCTTGTTGTTTGGTGCGAATCTCACGAATCTCGTTCTTTAAATCTTCAACTTCATCTTCTTGTTTTCGCAACCGTTCACTTCGCTTATCTAGCTCATCTAGTTTTTTGTCGAGTGCCGTCTCACGTTCTACTAGGCGGTCTTCGGTTTTTTTCCATTCCTTACGGCGCTCTTTTTCAATGGCCAGGGCTTCATCTTTTGCCTTAAGCACAATATCGCTCGCTTTTGTTTTAGCGTGTGCAAGCTCTTTTTCGATTTGGCTTTTACTGCTGGTATGCTGTTGCTTATCGTAGGCAACTTTACCGCCCACACCTAATACAATTCCGACAATAGCGGCAATAATTCCCTCTATCATGATATTTCCTTTCTTGACCGCCTCCGCCATGTGTTCATCATGGCGATAAATATGTAATCAAAGGTGGTCAAAATATGCTAAAAATTTGCTAAATAGTCTTTAAATACGGACTATTTATATTGTACCGCATTTTCCACACTTATGATGCGGCTATTTTTTAAGGTAGTACTCAGAACCAGAATAGTTTGTCGGGGGCGTACCGCTGCTACAATCTCCGTTAATATCGCGCACCTGTGAACTTGTTTCAAGGGCATATTCCAATAAGTAATCTTGTTTCGTCCCTGCACTACACCAGCCAGTATTAGTGACGTAATCGTAATTAAATCCTACATTTATTGCCGGGCTAGTGCTATTAGAAGTAACGCTTATTTGCGCGGTTTTGTTATATTAGCTTCGCGGCCATACAGCGGCAGGACTAAGCTGTCATTCTCGTTATTTTTTAGTCTAGTAAGTGCTTGTTCAAGCCAGTCTTCACCAGTAGTGCCAACAATTGGAATTGCTTTATCATCAGCTATTATATTCATAATAGTATGCCCGATCCGAAGGCCCGTAAAACTGCCTGGACCCCTGTATATACCAATACCCGTAATATCATCCCATGTACTGTCACGCTCTTGTAGCTGCCTGCGTAAGTACTCAATCAGTTTATCGGCCAGTTCCCTATCCGCCTGCCACGACGTTTCTTCAAGTGTGCCGTGGTTGTACCAATATGTTTTACAAACTGGGGTTGAGGTGTCGAGTAAAACTATCATGCAATACCTTTCATTATACGCAGCGCTTGTTCACCAGAACCATCTATTTCAAGTTGGCGCCCATGCACTGACGGTGAAGTGAAGCTAATCCGCAACCTTCCCTCTGGGACGACAGATTCAACAATATCACCCCACTCGATCACGACTGATGTTTTAGCATCATCAAGGGCTTCACGCAGTTCATCGGCCATAATACCTGGGTCACTTAAACGGTAAAAATCGTAATGGCTTAAGCGTACACCACTTGCACTCTCGTAGGTACGATTTATGGTAAAAGTTGGGCTTTGTACTGTTTCGGTGATTCCCAGGCCTTTAGCAATGCCCTTGGTAAGCGTTGTCTTGCCGCTGCCGATATCTCCTACCAACTCAATACACTCACCGCCAGTAAGCATGCTTCCGATTTTTTCACCAAGCTGTTTCATAGCGTCTTCGCTAGAGATTTCCACATTCATCACTACTAAATATACCATTTGCCGCTGGTACTGGTGAATTCTTGCCTTACGGCGTATAGTAGAGCGTAAGCAGTATGCAAATATCAGATAGCACTATTGAAAAACTATTAACGGGGGCGGGCAAAATAACACCTGCTCAACTTGAAGAGTTCAAAAAAACCGCTGAACGCTCGCGCCAATCATTACAGTACATTGCACTCCAAACAAAAGTTGTGAGCGAACTTGAGCTCACCCAGTTGTATGCTGATTATGCCCATATTCCTTTTGTTACCATAAACCCCCAAGAGATTCCGAGTGACGTGCTTAATAAGATTCCGGAGCGTATTGCCATTCAGTACAAGGCCGTGTTGTTCAAGATAGACGAGGATGGTGTCATGCATCTGGCCATGGACGATCCGGATGACGTGCAAGCGGTTGACTTTATCAAAAAAGAAATCGGTGAAGACACCAAGATATACATTGCGACACAAGAAAATATTTTGGCCTGCCTGGAAAATTACCGTGGTGATGTAAACGAAAAACTCAATGATGTTATTGATATTCAACGCGAAGAAAACGGTGATGAACAAACGGTAACTGAAGAAGAGATTTCAGAAGATTCGCCTGTCGCCCAAACAATCAACCTGTTGCTTGAATATGCTATTCGCAGTAGCGCAAGCGACATCCATATCGAGCCACGCGAAACATATGTGCAGATACGCTACCGAATTGACGGTGTATTAAAAGAGGTGAATCACTTGCCTCGAAACGTGCTTGGATCACTTATCAGCCGTATAAAGATTTTAGCGAATTTAAAAATTGACGAGCATCGTGTTCCTCAAGATGGTCGTTTTAAGATAAAAGTAGCAGGTAAACAGTACGCGCTTCGTGTCAGCACGTTGCCAATTTCTGATGGCGAAAAAGTCGTCATGCGTATTCTTGACGAAAGTAGCGAAGCAGTCAGCCTTGAATCATTGGGGTACTGGGGTAAATCACTCGAGGCGGTCAATCAGGCATTATCCGAGCCGAATGGGGTTATTCTAGTAACTGGTCCGACTGGTAGTGGTAAGTCAACTAGTCTCTTTAGTATTCTTAATATCCTTAATACATCAAACGTCAATATTTCTACCATTGAAGACCCGGTTGAGTATAAAATTACCGGTGTTAACCAGACCCAAACCAACCCCAAGGCTGGCATGACATTTGCATCTGGCCTACGCGCACTCCTCCGTCAGGACCCTAACATCATTATGGTGGGGGAAATTCGAGACGGTGAAACTGCTAATTTAGGTATTCAGGCTGCCTTAACCGGACACCTAGTATTTTCTACACTTCACACCAATAATGCCGCCACTACCCTGCCTCGTTTACTGGACATGGGTATCGAGCCCTTCCTTATTGCGAGTACGGTTCGCGTCGTCGTAGGCCAGCGCCTTATTCGACGCTTGTGTATGAATTGCCGTGAGCACTATACGCCTACTACCGAGGAGCTCCAAGCACTCAATAAGTCATTCCACCTTGATGATACAGTACTGCCTATTATTCATAAGCTTGAAACCATAGCAAAAAGTCAGCAAATTGGTAAAGAGGAAGCGATGAGCACGACAGAAACTGGCATCACAACTCTATGGAAAGCTTCCCTAGAAGGCTGTGATCAGTGCAGTAACACCGGATACAGGGGACGAATTGGTATCTATGAAGTATTGATTAATTCACCAGCCATACAAAAGCTCATTGTAGCCAGCGCCACTAGCGCCCAAATACAGTCGCAAGCCATCCTTGAAGGAATGATAACTATGCAAACCGATGGATTAATCAAGGCACTGCGTGGCCAAAGCACCATTGAAGAAGTATTGAGGGTAACGAAGGAATAACACAATGCCTAGTTTTAGATATACAGCTGTCAACACCAAAGGTGAGCGATTAAACGGATCGCTAGAAGCAACCGACCGGGCTGCAGTGATTAAGGCAGTATCCGACCAAGGACTCCGCCCGCTATCCATTGAAGAAACAGGTGATAAGTCCAATATATCGCTAAAAAATGCACTTGGTGGCGGAAAAGTAAAAAGTGACCAGATTGTTATTTTTACCCGCGAACTTAGCGCCATGGTAGGAGCCGGAGTGCCGATTTTACGAGCGCTTACCTCACTCCATCAACACTCGGAAAGCCAGGCACTCAAAGCAATCCTGGCAACGGTAATCAAGGACGTCGAAGGTGGAGATACCCTGGGTGACGCACTGGCTAAGTACCCGAATACATTCAGTGATGTGTACGTGAATATGGTGCGCGCCGGTGAAGCCGCCGGAATTTTAGACGATATCTTAAAGCGACTTGCCTACCAACAAGAGAAAAACGCCACAATCCGTAAAAAAATCAAAAGTGCCATGACGTATCCTATGGTTCTGGTAAGCATTACGGTTCTCGCCTTTTTTGGCTTGATGCTTTTTGTGATCCCTCAAATCGGCAAAATCCTGAAAGACCTGGGTGGCGAAGACGCTCAACTACCCTTGCTAACCCAAATAATGCTAGGAATTAGTTCGTTGATTATTGGGTACTGGTATATCATCTTCCCACTGCTTGGCGCCGGAGTGTTCTTTACCATCCGCTTCTTCCGGACACCAAGCGGTAAACGGATACTTCACACGAACGTCCTCCGAATACCTGGGTTAAAAACAATTGTTATTAAAGTGGCAGTAGCGCGCTTCTCTCGTACATTCTCGGCATTAATTGGCGCCGGTGTACCGGTGCTGGAAGCGTTGTCTGTTACCGCTAGGGCTATCGGTAACGTTGTGTACGAAGATGCCCTTAAAGAAGCAGCCAAAGCAGTAGAAGCCGGTGCTACCCTATCGTCGGAAATTGAAAAAATTCCTTTATTCCCCGCTATTGTGGGGCAGATGCTAGCAGTGGGCGAAGAAACTGGCCAGACAGATTCAGTACTTATAAAAGTTGCTGACTTCTTTGAAGAAGAAGTTGACGTGGCAATCGACGGCATCAGCTCGATTATTGAACCAGTAATGATTGTGTTCATGGGTGGAATGGTTGGCCTAATTGCCGCAAGTGTCATGATGCCAATCGCCAGTCTATCGACACAGGTTAAGTAGCTCGGATGATATGGACGTTAGGGTAGCGTTTACCATACCGCTCATGTATACTTGTAAGTAATGTAATTTCAGGGCATCAATAGAGGTGGCAAAACTATTTTATAAAGACAAAACCCTAGTAGGTCTGGACATCAGCCAAACTGGCATGAAGGTCATGTCTATTGATCGCAAAAAAAAGCTGGTAACGGGCTATGGATCAATAGATTTAGATCCCATCAAGGTACAGGCATCACTTGATGGTAACGATGATTACTTGTTTAAAAGTCTGACAGAACTGACAACCAAAAACCTGGTTGGTACGCTTGCCAGTAATCATATTGCCCTTGGTATACCCGCAAACCGCACCTTTACTCGTACGTTCACACTCCCCACTAGTGCGGCATCGAACTTAAAAGATGCCATTGAATTAGAAGTTGAACAATACATACCTATTGCGATTACTGAGCTCTACGTCGATTATGAGATAATTGAGCGTACAAAGGAGCAACTTACCATATTGATGTGTGCCGTTCCGCGCAAAGTCATTGATTCATGTATAGCAATCATCGAAAAAGCAAATATGCGCGTATGCCTGATAGAGCCGAGCGTGTCCGCGGTAGCGCGTTTGCTTGAAAAAACCGAAGAAGGCCACCTACCTACCGTCATCGTGGATATCGGTCCAGCCAGCACCGATATTGCCGTGTTGGATGGTTCTATTCGCGTAGCTGGCAGTCTGAATGTAGGTGGCAATACGTTTACGCTGGACATCGCCAAAAAGATGAAAGTACCTCTTGAAAATGCCCATCAACTAAAAGTTCTTAATGGCCTAAATGCAGGGAGTCGGCAGCAAAAAATAACTGAAGCCCTAACGCCTAGTCTTGAACGCATGCTCAACGAAACGCGTAAGGTGATGCGCTACTACGATGAACGACTTTCTGACCATCGCAAAATTGAGCAACTGTTGATTGTTGGTGGCGGGGCAAATGTTCCTGGTATAGGAGATTATTTTACAAATAGTCTTATTATGCCGGCTCGCGTCGCTAGTCCTTGGCAGCAATTAAATTTTGGTAAGCTGCCAGAACCTGCCAAACAATTCCGCCCTCGTTATATTACTGTTGCCGGATTGGCCAGTGTTAATCCACGGAGATTATGGTCGTGATTAACCTCCTACCAGAAAGTCATAAGAGTGAAATTAGAGCAGCCCGCTCGAATGTACTCATAATGCGCTATATAGCTATCCTTGGCGCGGCAATTGTTGTGTTAAGTGGAATTATCGCAGGGGCTTACGCTGTATTAGACGCCAAAGAAACTCTGGCACAATCACTCGTAGAGGTTAATAAAGCAAAAACTGCACCGTATGAATCAACTCGCCAAGAAGCCGAAAGTTTACGATCCAGCTTATCAAATGCCAAAATCATTCTTGATCAAAAAGTCTATTATTCAAAGCTTATCTATCAACTTGCCAACTCATTGCCAGAAGGTGTCATTATAGAAACGCTCGATTTAGATTCATCAACATTTGACAAACCGCTCACTATCAATGCAAAAGCTAAAACATTTGACTCAGCATCACAGCTTAAGGATAAGTTAGCTGCAAATTCTGCAGCATTTTCTGATGTAAAACTACTATCTCTTGAGTCAGCTTCAAGTGGCGAATCAAGTGAGTACCCTGTTACGGTGACTGTTTCGGTGGTCATAAATAAGGCGGCAATACAATGAACCTATCCTTAAATGCAAAACGTCTGCGTATCGTGCTATTCATTGCAATGGCTCTACTACTAGTTGGAGCAGTAGGGGGGTTTATTTTGGCGCGCTCTAAGTTACAAAGTTTTGCTAGCTCCATAAGCCAAATGGAGGCCGACAGTACCTCTATCGATGGAAGTATTGAAACCTACAAACAACTACAAGATAAATTAAAACAATCCGAAGATATCAAGACAAAAGTTAATTCGATAACCGTCCCTACCACCGAATATCCAGTTTCTGTTATTTCGAACGTGACAGGAATCGCCAAACAAGCTGGAGTAACTATAAACTCAATAAATTACGGGGAAAGTTCCGATACAGCCAAGACAACTCCTCAAGCCCCAGCAGGGGGAGCACCGACTGCAACCCCCGAGGCAACGCAAACAACTCCGGCCGGAGTAACAAAAAAAGAAGTTAACGTGGTATTGGCAACGCCAGTTGATTACGATGCTCTTATGGCATTCATAAAAGCCATCGAAACCGACGAGATGTATATGCACATCAATCGCATAACGCTAACAAAGTCTGAAGGAAATACAGTTACCGTGCAGCCACTTATAATTGAGGTATACACAAAATGATGAAACTCTCGACACCTACCACAGGCCTAAGACCTGTTGTTACGTTTTTTAAGCGGTTTCATGCTATTATTTTCTTTTTGATTGTAAGTGCATGTCTGTTTGTGGCAATTGTACTACTTTTGCCAGTTACCAACCTCTCCACCACCCAAAGCCAACCAGCACAAACTGTTGACGCATCATTCGATCAAGCAACTATCGATAAGTTACGAAGTAGCTCGTCTTCAACCATCCAACCAGGCGAACGGACAAATCCATTCAACGAATAATGCTATACTAAGCGTATGCTTCTTCCACTCGACAGACTCCTTCATACGGCAGTAATGAGCCTGCAAACTGGTGCCGAACTAGCGCGCATTAAGCATGTGTTAGTTGACCCACGTGACTTAACGGTAGTTGCCTATGAACTCGAAGGTCATAATCTTGACCAACACCCTTCATTTCTACGACCAGTCGATGCGCGTGAGTTGTCACATATGGGATTTATCGTCGACAGTAACGAGGAGTTTATAGGACCCGACGACGTGATACGTATCCAAGAAGTGCTGGGCTTCGGTTTTGATTTGATCGGGCTTGACGTAATTGATGACCATAAGCATAAGCTCGGCAAAGTCGTAAGCTTCGCTATCGATTCCGGTAGCTTTTCAGTGCAGCAGCTTTCTGTAAAGCGCCCTTTATTAAAAAGTTTTGGCGAAACTGAATTATTAATTGGGCGCAATCAAATCATAGAAGTGAGTGATACCACCGTAAAAGTTGCCACACCAAACACCAAAGAACCAACTGCTTCGCCCCTTCGTGAGCTAAGCAATCCATTCCGTAGCACGAACGTTCAGCCCGAAGCAATGGACTTTGAGTCACGCTGGCATTCGTCTAATCAGGCTGATTAAGTGTCGATTTTATGTCGTCGTAACGGAACCCTTGGCGCAGTAGATATTGGATAAATTTCTGCTCATCAGGATATTTGCTCCGCTTTTTCAAGATAATTTTATTAAGCTCTTCATCATCATTACGAGTCGAATCAGCAATCACAGCACTAATAATCGGTGAGTCAACGCCTTTAGCGCGCAATTCATTTTGGAGCTTTCGTAAACTCGTACCTTTCGTCTGATTACGGTTTTCTACCCAATATTTAGCAAACGATTCATCATTGATGTAACCTCGTTCAACTAAACGGTTAAATACCCTTTCGGCATTTTTCTTACTCACACCTTCTCGCGTTTTTATTTCACCGGTTTTTCGGTTACGAGTTTTTGTGCTAAGAGTTTTGCGCCACAAATAATCGCGCACCTCTTTGGCGCTATGCGGCCGCATCAAACAATATTCTAACGCTCTGGCATACAATTTGCCGAATTGACTTTCAGTTTCAAGTTCAATTAGTTCATCTTCGGCATATTCTTTGCCTACTTTTATACCAAGTTCACCGACTTGGTAAATATCTAGTGAGAATCGATATTTACCATCAACAAAAATATTTACCCGATCTTGATTTCTGACAGCCTGGGATATAGCAGTAACTATCATCTACACTTACTACCGTACACTTCGGTATCCTTAGGCGTCTTCTTCTGCTACCTTCTTGCGAACTTCTTTCTCTATTTCACCAAGAACTTTTGGATTTTCTTTCAAATAAGTCTTCACAGCTTCGCGGCCTTGGCCGATTTTCTCGTCTTTATAGTCATACCACGCACCCGATTTTCCAACCACGTTGTGCAAAGCTGCAAGGTCGAGTACGTCACCCGTTTTAGAAATACCTTCGTTATACATAATATCGAATTCAGCAGTCCTGAATGGCGGCGCTATCTTATTTTTTACTACCTTCACCTTGGTTCTGTTACCAATAATATCTTCGCCAACTTTTAATTGGCCAATACGGCGAATGTCCAAGCGTACAGAAGCATAAAACTTCAGTGCATTACCGCCAGTCGTAGTTTCGGGGTTACCAAACATAACACCAATCTTCATGCGGATTTGGTTAATGAATATAACGGTGGCCTTTGACTTGTTAATAATACCGGTAAGCTTACGGAGGGCTTGGCTCATTAGTCGTGCCTGTAACCCCATGTGGCTATCGCCCATGTCACCATCTATTTCGGCCTGTGGCACCAACGCCGCCACTGAGTCCACGACAATTAAGTCAACTGCATTTGATCGAACTAGTGTTTCAGCGATTTCTAGGGCTTGCTCGCCATTGTCTGGCTGCGATACAAGCAAATTGTCTGTATCGACGCCCAGTTTTTTGGCGTAGGCTGGGTCAAGTGCATGCTCGGCATCAATAAACGCTGCGGTTCCACCCTGCTTTTGGATTTCGGCAATCGCATGAAGGGTTAGCGTTGTCTTACCAGAGCTTTCTGGGCCATAAATTTCGATAATACGGCCCTTCGGATAGCCGCCACCAAGCGCTAAATCAAGACTAAGCGCACCGCTGGGTAGTAATTCCACGTCTACCTTCTTTGCCTCGCCTAATTTCATGATCGAACCGTCACCGAATTGCTTAGTGATTTGGTCCATTGCCAGGCCTAGTGCCTTTAACTTGCCTTCGTTATCTGGTTTTTCTGCCGCCACCGCTGGTTTGGAATCTTTCTTTGCCACGTGTACATCCCCTCTCTTATTGCTACTTTCTATTATACGTGGGATGGCTATATTTTGCCATAATCATAAAGGTTAAATTCCCGTGGTATAATACGAAGTAATGAAACAACGTGGGTTTACTGTTCTTGAGTTAGTTGCCGTAATCGTGCTGCTCTTGGTTATCGGGGGTGTGTTTTGGACGCAAAAAAATAATATCGAAACAGCCACTCGCGACGATAAGCGTAAAATCTCAATCAACGCAATGTACTACGGTCTTGAAGAAGTATACTATCCCACCCACAAGTCTTACCCTAAGACACTATCAAGCTCCACGCTGCCATCGGTTGATAAAATCTTATTTAAAGATCCTAGCGGTAC
>CAZVUR010000016.1:0-14414 GCA_964629385.1 uncultured Candidatus Saccharibacteria bacterium
TATGACCGTACCAAGGTTCGTCGCACCCTTGGAGGTAAGAAAATGACCGCCAAAATGATTGACCGCTACGCAAGTAAACTCACCTATTGCGGTATTATTTGCGAAAAGTGGACATACGATAAACCAGTGAAAGCACAATTTGATGGGATCGTGTCGGTAGATTTGTTTAATGAAGCAAACCGAGGACGCATCCATGTTGAGGTTAGTAGTACCAATGAGATTACTATTAAAACAAAGGAAGTTCCTGATCACCTGAAGTTCAAAAAGGAATATAACCCTGAATACCCATATAAACAGGTCGTGGGATGCTCCACGTGTGGTCAGCAGCTCCTTGGTAGTGCCTCCAAAGGCAAAATGGGTACATATTACCCGGCATATCATTGCAGTAATCACGGCCACTACTTCCGCGTAAACAAACCCCAATTCGATGAAACCATTGAATCATTTATTCGAACCATTACGATCAAGCCTGAATATATCGACAGCGTAATCGATGCTATTGCCCAATTATGGAGAGATCGACAAGCAGACCAATTTGAAGCAAACCAACGCCGCCTAGAGCATCGTGAGAGCCTAGAAGGTCAAATCCGATCCACTGTAGACCGAATGCGAGTTCTGTCTAGTGAATCAGCCCTAAAGTTCTTAGAGGAGGACATCGTGAGCGTAGAAAAGGAGCTTGCTCAGCTCGATATAGAGATAGCAAAACAACCCGATTTAGATGCCGAATTTGAAGTAGTTTTGATGTATGCAAAATATATTATGGAACACCTCTCAGAAATGCTTCTCGGCCTCAGTAATCCGCTTAAAAGAGCTACCTATTTTGGTGCTATATTTAACAAAAAGCCAACATACGCAGAAATAGATTATCGAACTCAATTGAAAAGCTCGCCACCAGAGGTAAGCGAGCTGTTCAAGCTGAAATCTGCATTTCTATCCACGTATGGTGATCCCGCGGAGAATCGAACTCCGATTGCCAGGATGAGAACCTGGCGTCCTAACCGTTAGACGACGGGACCAATGTTCTTTACTCTACCAAATTCTACCCCTGTTGTCTAGCGGCTGGCAGCCAGCTTTTCAATAAAAGCTATGAGTTTTTTAGGCGTGATTTCGGCTTTAATTAAGTAGCCGTCGGCGTATTGTTCCATGTCGCGGCGTGCTTGCTCTGTTTGGTCGAAATTGGTTAGTACGACTACTTTTGTGCCAGGAATCAAATCTTCTGGGCCACCGCGTAAGATCTGCAAAATTTCTCCACCACGTCGTTCTGGTAGCATGACATCGAGTAGCATCAAATCGTAAGGTTTGTTGCGAGCGGCAATGAGTCCATCGTTGCCATCTACCATCCAGTCAACACTATAGCCGGCTTTATTAAGGCTGCGCACATACATTTCACCGATAAATCGGTCGTCTTCTACAATAAGGATTGATTTGATCGCCATGCTAATAGTATACATTAAACATAAGGGAAAAGAGCAGCCCGACACGCGGATTTATTCCGCGGCCGGCACGATGAGAAAAACCGTAGGTTTGTCTTATGAGCGAAAGCGCAGTTTACCTTCTAGCCACGAAATGCACCGTGATTCTTAATCCAACCATGTGAGGAATGTTCGATAAATGCTTCGTTATTGACTTGATCCTTGGTGAGTTTGTCTGCTACGGTGGCGTAAATTGGCAGCGACACGGTAAAGGTTGAGCCGTGGCCTTCCACACTTTTTACGCTAATTTTACCACCGTTACTTTCCACGATTGCTTTTGTGATATACAACCCTATGCCTGTACCGGCAACTGTTTCGCGCGAACGGTGTGAACGGTAAAATTTATGGAACAGATTAGCGATCACATTGGCAGGCATGCCAATGCCGTGGTCGGTAACACTTACGTCAACAAAATCACCGCTTACTTCTGCCGTTACTTCGATTGAGCCGCCATCGTTTGAGTATTTAATTGCGTTATCTATAAGATTGCCCAACACTTCGCCCATGCTGTTAATATCGGCGGCGATTGTAGGTAGCGTATCGGGGAGTGACACGCTTAAAAGCCTCTGCTGAGCTTGGGCGCGCAGTTCCATGTCATCGGCAATCGTTGCATAAATATCGCTTAGGTGTTGTTCGCTCATATGAATTTTAAGATGGCGGCGATCAAAGCGGCTGGCATTCAAGATATTATTCACGTAGCCGCTCAGGCGGTTGGAACTCACGATAAGACGCTGGAATAGCTCTTGCTGATCGCCGTTGTATACCGAGGCAAGCTCGTCGTTTAACGTATCAAGATAGCCGCGAATAACGGTAATGGGGCCACGGAGTTCGTGTGCGGCGAATGCAATGAAGTCCAAATCATCATCTTCTGGCAAATACTCATTGGTGCGATCAATCATGGTGATGATGGTTTCGGCCTCACTTCCCCTTTCGTATGACACATGAATATCAAAAATTCGCCTGTCTTGCTCGCCAGCGAGTTTATTGGCAATGCGTCGCCACGACTTTTCAGCATGAATGTCGTGCTCACCGCGCTCAGCCAACCATTGTTCGATCGGCTGATCGACATCGAAAATAAGATCGAGCGATTTATTGCCAGCTGCATCAACCAAGATAGGCGCGCTCTTATTGGCGAAAATCACATGGCCATCTGGATTTAGCATGACGAGGCCCGTGCTTGTATGATTCAATTGAGCGACGATATCTGAAACGGAGTTCTGATCGCTCGGCGCTGTTTGTGAGACGTTCGACGATGCCATCGACATATCGTAAATTTGTTTCAAGAGGGGGCGCATATGATTGCGTGCATAGTAGCGATCGTTGATGTTTGGGGGTATTAAGTCGGTAGGCTCACCAGATACGTGAACCAGCGCACTTGATAAGTCTTTAACTGGGCGCATAGCGAGAGTTGTAGTAATAAGCGTGGCTACAATCGCCATGGTACTTAGTATCACAATAACAATCCAAGCTCCAAGGGGCGGGTTTGGATATAACATTAAGACCACCCCTATTGTTACTGCACAAATAGCAAGCTGCAAGCTGAGTGCTCGTGCGAGCGTGTGTTTACGGTAGCGTGGCCAAAAGCGATTAAGGTGCTCATCTTCGGCCCGAGTATCTTTTACTGCCACGATACATCACCTCCGCTGATTGGAACTGCGGATATCCACGTTGTGCCCCTGGCTAACTTTATCGGTTGGCCAGTACTATCGGTAAATGTTAACTGCGCAGTCTGACTGTCTTTATGCCATGTGGCGTTGAGTACCTGACCATTCTGGAAAATAACTGCCTCACCTGTTCCGGTAGTTGTAATACTCTCACGGTAGCCGTCTTCCAGTACCTGCGTCATGTTGACCCGTAGAGCCACCACTACCTTGGCGGTAATTTGGCCAGCTTCACGGTCTTGGTGCGGTGCGCCACCTTCTGAACGGGAATATAGTTTTGTGGCTGGGTCGTAGGTATACGACGAATTATAAAGTGGTCCACTGATTGTGAGATTGATAGTATTGGCTGTGGGTGCTGCCGGTGCGTCTTTAACGGTGTCGTCGGCAGATTTTTTCGCGTTATCTGCTACTGTTGTTACGGCTTGGCGCTCCAATCCTACCGGATGCGACGTAGTGTATCCTTTACTACTGTTCAGCTGGTCTAGCTTTTCAAAACTGGTATAGACATTATGTGGTGCATAGCGATCGGTAGCACGCCAGTAATACCCACCGTTAAAGAACTGGTCTATATCACGGTAACTACCGTTTCGTACCGTATTAAGTGCGTTCAAGCTACCACCCACATGGGCGATGCTGGCATCATACGGCGTTGCCCAGTCAAGGTAGTACATACGGAGGCTACGGACCGGACCAATAAGCTGCGGTTTGTGCTGCTGGTAAACAGCTATAAATCTAGTAATACCGCCTTCGGCAACAGCTTCGTACACGACTTCGGCATCTTTTAGTCCGGACTGTGGCCGAGCATCGGGGCTATTTTCAATCATTATCGCAGTAACTGGTTTCGAAGCGTCGGCTTCCGAGGCAATTTCTTCGCCTGTAAGTGGTGAATAATAGTGCGGCTTTGAAGGCGCGTGCTTAGTAACGCCGGTTATTTTAGTGCTTGGTTCAACCTTTTTAGGCTGTTGCCAGAACGCGGCCAGAACAATCAGATTAGCGGCAATAATGATACCCAGCCCCACCAAAATGTACGTACGCTTAGGATTAGCATGAATCCATGCCTTTAAACGGGTGAATACACCAGGTTTCTTTGGCTTATCTTCATTTACGGTAGGCTGCATTAGCCCTAGTATATCACGACGCTTATGCTTGGTTTAGATGATTGATTGTGGCTGTGATTCGAGCCAATGTTTTATCTTTGCCAAGCAACATTAACGTGTCGTTAAGCTGCGGGCTAAACGGTGCCCAGGTAGTGGCAATTCGGATAAGGCTGAATAAAGTGCCAGGCTTCTCGCCGGTTGATTCAAGCAGGCCGTTGAGACTTTGCTGGATAGAAGAGTCATTAGTCCAATTTTCATTTTTCTCAAGTGCCGTATAGGCTGCCTGCAGCAAGCCTACCTGTTCATTCGCGGTAAGTTTTTTAAGCTGTTTGTTGTCGGTGATTAAACTGGTATCAATTTGCGGCTCCTCAAAGAAATAACTAGTAAGCCCCGCAAGATCTTTGAGCGTTTTCAGGCGATCTTGCGCCAAGGCGAGCACTCGTTTTTTATACTCTTCAGGCGCTTTTTTGGCGCTTTCGGACCAAAAGAATTCCACGCGCGAATAAAGTTCGTCGAGCGGAAGTTCGCGAATAAAATGCCCATTCACCCAAAGTAAACGCTTTTCATCAAAGCGGGCACCAGAGCGCTGCACGCGCTCTAAGCTAAACTTTTCAATCAGTTCATCCATGGTAAAGACTTCTTGCTCTGTGCCGTCGTTCCAGCCCATGGTGGCAATAAAGCTATCGAGTGCTTCTGGCAGATAGCCGTCGCGGATGTAATCCAACACATCTTTAGCCCCGTCGCGCTTGCCTAATTTCTTATTTCCCTGCTCGTTCATGATGTGTGGCATATGAGCAAAGATCGGCAATTTCTTAGGCCCATCTGCGGGCCCGGCCGCTTGTTCGGCACCGTTTCCGCTAAGACGCGTGTCTCCGGCTAACGCAGGAGACGGAGTTAGCATCTTATCAGAAAGGTGCCTCTCGTCGGCTGTCTCCATGTCAAACCCAAGGGCCTCGTACAGGGCTAAATAATTCGGCATGCTACTAATAAATTCCTGGCCGCGAATGACATGGGTAATTTGCATTTCGGCATCGTCGATAATGTGAGCAAAGTTGTAGGTTGGGTAGCCGTCGCTTTTTATAAGAATAAAATCATCAACCACTTCCGGGCTGGTCGTAATGTCGCCCATCACTTCGTCGTGGTAGGTATAGCTCTTTGGCTCAGACTTAAACCGAAGCGGTGTGCTGCCATCCCATGCCGGGGGGTTCTCGGGCCGATGATCGCGGTAGCGAAAGGCGCGTTTTTCAGCCTGTGCCTTCTCGCGAAAACCTTGGATCTCTTCAGCGGTGTATGGGTCGGCATATGCCCTACCCTCGTTAATAAGCTTTTGTGCCCATTTTTTGTATGACTCAAGCCGGTCAGATTGTTTATATGGGCCAAAGTCACCGCCAATATCAGGCCCTTCGTCGTAATTGAGACCAAGCGACTTAAGGCTGGCAATAAGATGTTCGGCGCTGCCAGCTACTTCACGTGCTTTATCGGTGTCTTCAAGCCGCAAGATAAACTTACCGCCGGCTTGACGCGCAACTAAAAACGCAAATAATGCAGTGCGAATACCACCAACGTGCAAATACCCGGTGGGGCTAGGAGCAAAACGAGTACGAATCATATCGTTCTTATTGTATCAGAGGTAGATGATATTCTAAAACAGTGACATCTTAGAGTATACTTGCTACCACACTTTTCAAAGTTACATGCTGGTTGCGATGCGACGGATTTGTTCATTGCTTAGATTGGCTGAACCGTCGATTGTATAAAGAATGCCGCCGTTCACCCATGCGGCACTGGTGCCGTAGGTATAGATGGTGAGACCAGCGTCTGTATAGGTAGCATATTTACTCTCGGATTCTGGGTTAACATATTTTTCAAGCAGTGCGGCTGAATCCCAACTGCTGCGAGATTGCTTTAAAGAAAATGCAACTGGCCCAGTATTAGAGGTGAATTTCATACTTACCTCGCCGTCTTGGTACGAAACAGGTCCGTTAAGACTATAGCCAACGGGGCGGTATTCGGGGAATGAAGCATTAATGCCAGCTTGCGCGGCCGCTACGCGGACGGATAGGTTGGGCATGTTGACATAGGTGAAATAGCCAGCAATTAATAATAAGCCAAGGCTAGCCGCGGCGATATTAAGCGCTCGGCGCCGTGGTTGTTTTGGGGCTTTGGTTTCAGCTTTAGCGTGAGCTAGCGCTTTGCCAAGCTCGGCATGTTTGATATCTTGTGCGGTTGGTGCATGAGTAGGTTTGGACGGTGCTGGCTTTGTGGCACGCTGGACATCATGGGCACGCTGCTGAATAGGGTGTGCTTTAGGGGCAATATCTGACACAACTGGCCGCTTAACCTTTAATGCTTGGGGCTCGGGTGCGAATTTACTAATATGGGCACTGCGGCTGATATTTGGTTTGATATCGATATTCTTATGGCGACTTTTAACAATGCCGCCATGCGCCTGCGGTGCTTTGGATTTTGCAACATAACGGCGTGTTAAAGTAGCGGAGCGCTGCTGGGTAGCATGAACACCAGCGGCATGAACTGGATTAATATCACGAACTTTTTTGGACGCCGTAGTCTGCAACTGAGCGGTTGACGCTGTTTGTTTTACTGGAAGACCGGTCCGACTATCGTACTCGAGTCCACCGATCGACACGATTTTTGGTTGATTCATGCGGTGTTTAGTTCCTGTTTTCCTTTTACCCTCTGTTATTGTACCTATAATACCGCCGGCATAAGCCGCATGCAATACCTAAATCGTGTGGATGACAAACGGTGTATAATTATAGGTATGTATCGAGCCCCTTCAAAGCAGCGTCAGCGCGTTATGCGAGTATTGGTGTATACCCTAATGACCGCCGCTGTCCTATTGATTGTTACAGCCTTGGTATTCATCATGCAGGGGTACCGGTTTAACCGCGCAACCAGCACGATTGAACAGGGCGGATTGGTCCAATT
The DNA here is from genome assembly GCA_964629385.1 of uncultured Candidatus Saccharibacteria bacterium. Taxonomy (GTDB): domain Bacteria; phylum Patescibacteriota; class Saccharimonadia; order Saccharimonadales; family Saccharimonadaceae; genus UBA1020. Next base: position 7,180 of record CAZVUR010000016.1, read on the forward strand.
TAATAGTCGGCCAAGCAATGCCAGTATTACTATTGGTACCGCCAAACTTGCCAATCGTACACCGTCAAAAATCACCGTTAATCCTGGTAATTACCCTGTCACGATGCAAAAAAATGGATACCATACCTGGAATAAGTACGTTGACGTAAAAGCCGGCCAAGTTTTATGGCTTAATTATGCTCAGTTGATTCCTACCTCAATTGTAACCAAGCCTGTTCAAACATTTGACACTATTTCAGATGTGCTTGCCTCGCCTAATGGTGATAGGTATGCCTTGCTGCGAAGCCCCTCTACTCCAACCGTTGACTTTATTGATATTACTGACACCAAACCGCGCCAAACTAGTGTGGCGCTTGCTGCCGATGCGCTGCCAACCAATCTAAATACGCTATCCCTTGCATCGTGGGGCTCGGACTCCGACCGATTGCTGCTAACCGCCAAATCGAACGATAAAACTGAATGGTTGATGATTGACCGGCGTGACGAATCAAAGACCGTCAACCTCTCTACCCGGTACGGTATTGATGTGAGTGATGCGGTGTTTGATCCACGCTCTAACAACCGGGTGATTGTTCGTACAGTGTCGGGTGATATACGCATTATTGATGTGCCAGCCGGTACGATATCGGAAGTTGTAGCATCGTCAGTTAGTTCAATGTCGATGTTCATGGATGACGCTATATTAATAGTTCAACAGACATCACCCACCACCCAATCAGTGGGCTATGTATCGTTTAGTACTAACAAAGTTCGCCAATTGCAAGAAATTGATACTACCGACAAAACGCTAGTGGCAGGTGCAACCTATTTTGGTGACCCTTATATAAGCATTGCAAGCGGTAACAAGCTAGATGTATATCAGCTTCGGTCGTTGCCATCAAGTGAATCCGAAGCTTCAATCGGCATGGTAAATTTACTTACCACCATGCTGCCAACAGCAAGTAGCCATATGAGTATGAGAACAGGTGGCCGATTCGTACTGGCGCAGTATGGCAGCGGCGTTCTAACCTATGATATTGAGCTTAAAAAACAAACCAACACGCGTTTTACAACGCCAGTTACTAAAGAACTGCGCTGGCTCGATAAATATCATTTTTACCTGACGAACGGCTCACAGCTCGAAGTACTTGAGTTTGATGGTGGTAATGCGCATCCAATTGCTTCAGTTACTACTGCCTATGATGCGACTTGGCGCGATAACGGTAAATATATATATAGCTTTACCACTAACAAAGATGGTCGCTATGTACTGCAACGTAGCACTATGATTGTTGATTAAACACTGCTCGGCGTTACGACGCCCCGAACAAGCGCTCAAAGAATGTCGGTGAGCTACCGGGCATAGCAGAATTGGTCGAGTTGCCTGTATCTGCCGGCGCAGCCGTGGCGGTTGATGGGTCTGGCGAAACTTGTTCACCTGTAACAAGCAAACGGTTCAACGATGTGCCAAGCGGTGTACAGGTGATTAAGGTAACCACAGGCTTATCGGTTGGGTACACCAGAGCGTCAACTTGGGTTGGCTTAACAACCTCGGTTTTTTTCACGGTATAGGTGTAGCGAATGCCGTTATAATGCACATAAAATACGTCGCCTTCTTGTAGCCTATCTAGCAAGGCAAACACGAATTTATACGAGCCACTGTCGATAAAATCATTACTTGAGTGGCCAGATAGCACAGTATTACCTACCTGCCCCGGCATGCTGTTGGCGCCAGGTATACCAAAGTATGCCACGCCGTTTTCCATGGCTTTCATTTGCGAGTCGTGGTCGGGCTGTGTATCCCACACGATTGGCACATTCACGTTGATTTTAGGAATAATCAGTAGCGGTTCGGGCCCAACTTTAAGCGACGCGTTCGGATCGACAACAATGTTTTGCGGATCGATATCACCTGGCGTGACATATGCTTGGACGTTAGCGATAATGACTCGGTTATACTGCAAAAATCCAAATAACAGTAGCACTACCAATGCAGCGGCAATCGGGACGAAATGTTTGCTTTTACGAAATGTTCGAGCAGCCGCTTTAACTTTGGTAATTAGCTGTGAATGTAAATTGCGCAGTGCCTCATCCTGGGTGAGTGACTCAGTGTCAGGCGGTGGCAAATCATTAAGTTTTTTGGTTTTAGTAAGTGTCGAGGCATGTTCGGTATAGGCCTTATGTACTTGTTGGACCGCGCCAACATAGTAATGCTCATAATATTTTTGGTAATATTCCTGCCACGCTGAATGATATTCTTGCCATTCCTTAGCCTGTACGTCGTGTGTCGAGGAATGGGTGCGCCTGTAGGCTGCTGGTAGCTCAGAAGTGGTAGCCGCTGAGGTAGGCGTAGCGGCAGTTTGCTGAACCGGATTATCGTAAATGGACTCTATTTGCGAACGTGCGATGTTAGCCGCCGCCGATTGAGCGGCGGTGCTATCGCGCTGTGGTGGCTGGACATTGCCTCTAGGGCCGCCGCTACCGAGTTGTCTGTCTTCTGGTCGCATTGATATAGATTCCCACTTGACTTTATTGTACAATACTAGGAGTTATTTGAGTATGCCGCGGTGGTGGAATTGGTAGACACGCCGGACTCAAAATCCTGTGAGCTTTTGCTCGTGCCGGTTCAAGTCCGGCCCGCGGTACCAAACAACATGCCAAGTGCTTCCCTAGCGGGGAGTATTTTTTATATAGCTATTTCTCTATGGTCGCCGCTTAAGGCAATGCTGCCATCAACGGCAACGCTGGCGAGATGTGACTTCGTGTAGCGACGACGTATCTTATCGGTAATTCTTCGATTTTTTACTTCTACGGGCGTAAGAACGACCCAACTGTCGTCCCGTCGTTGACGAAGTATATCTATATCATGCGTTTCATCTGGCTTAAAGCGGCCATCGCCCCCACGAACTGTTGCTGGAATAGCGATTTTGTCGCCCTTTCCGCCGTACGCCAACCAGAACTTCTCTAGTGTAAGTAACTCCCCAAGCAGTCCATTTCTCTCCGCGGAATTTGTTATGAATTTAAGCTGAGATCGCGCATCACGGAGTGACAATAGTAGTTCGTCGCGAGTAGCCTGGGTAACTTCACCCGCCACGATATCGCGCATAGCTTGGCTAAATAAGTTACGTACCAGTATACGTTGAGTACGCTCCATGTCGCTGTTTTGGGTTAAGGTAGAGGCGTGCTGCAAGAATGATGAACCTGCATCAATCAAAGAAATTCTATCATCGACAGTAGCGGGAGCGTTATGTGATTCCACGGTTTCTATAAACGCCGTTTCCCACATCATAGATGCCGCCAATTCAAACGCATCTGCCTTAAATTCTTTTGGCACACGCCTATCTCTCGTAAACGCCAGGCATACTAACGTGTAGAAGTCCAAGTGGTCTTTATCTATGTCTCCAAATGTTTTCGAGGTCTGGAGGTAGTCTTCGAACACGGCTGGTACCGTTAAGTCCGGATTATCAACTCGCTGGTCTACTATTGTTTGAAATATAGCATCAACTCGTGAACCAAGCACATTGTTGGCAAACGCATTATTGCGCCTGCTAACATCGTGGTATAGTTCTATGTTTGACATTTTATAAAACTATATAATTTTAGGTGTAATTATGCAATAGATGCAGCGCTGGCTTTTAGCGGATCATCGGACCATAGCCAATAACAGGCGGCTCGCGTGGCTACACTTCCCCGCCAGATCGCCATTGACTCTTTCCATTCCTGGCTGACAACTTTACCGCCGTGTGCTAGTATGAGTGTTTCTTTATGAAGTGTCATGATCGTACAAGGGTACGTGATGGTAAATTTATGGAGTATCTCTACAAGCTGCAATAATTGCATGTTAAATGTAAGAATTTTTGGGTAATATACACCTGCAACCACTTTTTGCAGCTGTGCGAAGCTCATTACTAGTAACGTGTTTGGCCGATCAACCAGAAGTGACGGATTGTTTTTTACTAAATCAATCGCGTCGCGGGTAACGGTGAGCGGATTAGTATACGTCCGAATGAATTCTTCGTAGAGAAGTGCTGTTTCGGCATTGCGGCCGGCATCGCCAATAAGCAAGGTTGCATCGGCCCATTCGCTGCTGGCTCGGAGCTCTGGCAACGATTCTTTTGATAATCCACCGCTCGGCGTGCATGCCGCAAATAAAACGTCGAGTAACGTTGAGGGGATCGTTCCTTTCAGGCAATCAGGCACTAGTACTTTTGCCTGCCCCACACCAGTTTCGAGTGTTTGTTGGTAACTTTCGGCGACGGCCGAAAACCCCAGTTTATTACCGCCAACAATTAAAAGCTTGCCCGCTTGGTCGCGCCGTTCGGGCTTCGACCATTCAATGTCAGGAAACAACGGCTTAGAAGCGGTCTGCTTTTGCCAATATGACGTGTCCATCACTGTCCTTTTTTAAGCTATAAGCAATGTTTTTACGCTCCACTACAATTTCCCAGTTATTTTGTAGCGCCACATCAAGCAGTTTTTCATTAGGATTGAATGCAACTGGGTGATCGGCCAGTTCGAGCATCGAGATATCGCCAGCACTGTCGCCAACCATAACGCTACCTGTGAGCGATAAGTTGTGCGCAGCAACATAGTCATGAATCAGCTGATGTTTCTTGCCAACAGTCGCGCGAAGCGTTTTGCCAGTAAAGTAGCCCTTTTTTTGTTCATACAACCAGCCAATGCACTCATCAAACCCATAAAGCTTTGAAAATGGCTCGGCAATCTCTTGCATTGAACCGCTGATTGCCAATAGAAAGTAACCTTGCTCCTTCAGCTGCCGCGCAAGATGGCGGGTATACGAATATACTTTGTGTGATGACTCATTTAGCACAGCAGTAACAGTAGATTCAAACTGCGCGCTGCTAAGACGTGGAAGATTGGCATCAAGCACGCCGATAGCTGTTTTTTCGAATTCACTAAATGACAGGTTGCGTGATTGCCAGGCATGAAAGCTGCTGCGAATCAGTTCGGCGTCGTCATCGTCAAAAAACATCTGGTCGGCTAGTTTAAGCACGACTTCATAGTACAACTGCCAGCGAAACAATGTGCCGTCAATATCAAAAACAGCGAGGCGTGGACTGCTTAGCGTGCTGCTAGCCATACCATGAGAGCCACTAGTAGTGCGAGCCCAAAGAAGAGTACGAATATTGCAATTGGACCAAAGAATGTGAGCCAGCTAAGCCAGTGAGCCGACGGCTTTTTACTTCCACTATCGGTGGTGGCTTTGAACTGCCGGTATAAAACGGCATTGGCCGATGGATTGACAAGCCAGGTTATAACGCCGAATGTCATGAGGTTCCATAAGCCGGTTCCGGCGAATGTAGTAAACCAGGCACCTTTTGTTAATTCTGCACTTCGTTTAACAGCTGCATTACCCTGCTTATTCTCGGCAAAATAAACCGTTCCAGCAAGGCTATAGCGCACGGCCATGATAATACCCGGCACAATGAGCAGTAGCGTCCATAAAAAAATTTTTACTAACATTACGACGTATACCCATAGATATCCTGGTAACCGTTTGAACGTTTCAGCAAACGCATCGCCAAGTGTCACTTCTTTATCTTGCGCCAGTTTGGCGCTGGTGTACTCGAGCACACCGTATAGCAGCGCACTTACGAGCATCACCACAACGACAACTACGACAGCTACCACTAAAACAGCGATAAGTATGGCACCATTTACCTCGTTTGGTGTAGTGCTTACAGTAGTAATAGTAGAATCGTGCGTGTTTATTTGGTCAATAGCATCTATGATGTTTGAGGCGGTGTTGAGTAGCAGGCTAATGCCAGCCAGAATGGCGGCATAAATTCCTACCGACTGGGCTCGATTAAATAGTAGCTGTAACCCATGTAACCCAATGTAGAATGGATTGTTCTCATAACTCGTGTGCTTTGTCATGGCATTGTACCTCGCTCCTAGCCTAATGATAGCAGATTTTCAATCGCCGAAAGCATATCTTTGGCAGATTGGGGGGGCTTCAGTAGTGGGTTTGGTTTTACCGGTAGCAATATCTATAAGGGTTTGAGCGGTTTCTGTCAGGGCGTCAGGCTGGTTGGTAAGCCAGACATGGTTTTCAGTTTGCTCTAGGGACCACGTTACTGATTGTTTGGCTTCTTGTAAGCGCTTCGCTCGTTCTTCACTTGGGGTTGGATACCGACTTTCGAGCCAGTCGGTCCACGCATCAGCATCAGTCGTCAAGCTGATTGTCATAGTGCTATGAAACGGGAGCATACGATACGTCTCAACACTAGCCGACATTGTGTCTAGCAGGTTGTACTCCCCATCATAGCTTTGCACGACTGTGCCGTAATGATTGCCAGTAGTTGGATACACCGCATCAGTGAGCACTTCACCGGCCTCCAGGTGAGCCTCTAGTTGCTCTTTAGTTATATAAAAGTATTGGTTATATTCGTCGTTACTGCGCGGTTGGCGGGTAGTAAAACTCTTCACCCGGCGAAATGTCGGGTCTAACTTGCAGGCTTCGTTCATAAGAGCAGACTTACCCACGGCAGTGGGGCCAACAATCATGATAAGGGCTTTTGAAACTAAACTATCCATCGAATTCTATACTTACAGGGCAATGATCACTTCCCATTATATCAGCATGAATCTGCGGATTTTTAATTTTATCCATAATCGATTTGCTGGCCAACCAATAATCAATCCGCCAGCCAATGTTGCGCGCCCGGGCATTCGCCCAATGGGTCCACCAACTATAGGCACCTATTTTATCAGGGTTGGCGTTTCGGAATGTATCTACGAATCCTGCGGCTAGAAAGTCACCAAAGCGTTCACGTTCCTCGTTGGTGAAGCCGTGCTTTCCAACATTTGGTTTTGGGTTAGCCAGGTCGATTTCTTGGTGAGCTACGTTTAAATCACCGCAAAATAATACAGGTTTGGTTTCTTCTAGGTGCTTCATGTAGGCTAAGAACGCTTTATCCCAGTGGTCATACCGCAAACTGAGCCGACTTAGGTCACCTTTTGAGTTTGGGGTATAAACGGTCACTACCCAGAATTTTTCAAATTCCGCAGCGATTACCCTTCCTTCATCGTTTGGATTGCCATAAGTGTCGCCGGTTACGCCAAATTTTTCTATGATGTCAGCCGGAAATCCGTCTTTATATTGCAATGCTTTTGTTTTAGAAAAAATCGCCGTGCCACTATAGCCCTTTTTAACGGCAGAAAAGAAATGTTCGTAATATTGCGGTAAATCAATCTCTACCTGGTCACGTGCGGCTTTTGTTTCCTGTAGGCAT
>CAZVUR010000017.1:0-14001 GCA_964629385.1 uncultured Candidatus Saccharibacteria bacterium
GAGCTTTAGCACTTCGTGGTAAAATAGGTTCGAGCGGAAAGGTAGAAACATACCACATAAAAAGCGGCCAAATGGCCGCTTTTTATGTGGTTTTGCCTTGTATTAGCGAGTAAACTTCTCGTGCGTGGCTTCGTAATCATAAAGCTCATCTTGAGTGAACCAATGTGCGATTTCTTGCTTGGCCTCTTCTGGGTCGCCTGACGCGTGAATTAAATTAGGAATCCCCTTACCTTCGTCGTCGGCGTAGCCGTAGCTCATATGGCTGTAGTCGCCGCGGATCGTCCCTGGAGCCGCTGACTTCGGTTCGGTTGCCCCAACCAACTTTCGTACCAGACTCACTGCCTCGATACCTTCTAGAACCATCGCAATAACCGGTCCTTTTTCCATCATATCAAGAGTAATCGCAAAAATATTGTCGCCAGCACGCGTCTTCAACTTACCAATGCCTTCGTAGTGGGTGTCGTAGTGCTCACGCCCAGGGGCAAGCATCTTGGTACCGGCAATCCGTAGGCCAACGCGCTCAAATCGCGCCAAAATCTCGCCAACCAACGCACGCTGCAAGGCGTCAGGTTTAAATAATACTAATGTTTGTTCAACATTCTTTGCCACGTTCAGTGTTCTCCTTACGTTAGGTGGTGGTTATATGCTTTTATTGTAGCAAAAGCACCGTAATAACGACAGCCGCTAGAGTAATTCTATACCAGCCAAAAATAGCTAGTCCGTGTTTTGACAAATATTGAAGCAAGAAATGAATGGCTAGTATGCCAGCCACGAACGCAGCAATATTCGCAATCAGGATTATATCGAGGTTATTCAGTATATAGGCTCTGTCGGCGGGTTTCAGCACCAGCTTGGCTACCAAACCTAACATAATAGGAATCGATACCATAAAGCTGTATTCTGCGGCAGCCCGCGGATTAAGCCCCATGATACGGCTGGCCACAATCGTTGAACCACTGCGCGATACGCCAGGAATAAGGGCGAAAGCTTGCGCCACACCAACCACTAAGGCGCGCTTGGGGCTCAAATCTGCACCCGTAGCGCGAGGTGATTTTTTTGGTAACTTATCAACGACAATCATAAGTACACCTACCAAGGCCAGCATGATCGAAACCGTTAACGGATGTAATAATACATGGCTTTTTTGAATGAAATCAGCCAACACCAACCCCAGTAAACCGGCCGGTATACAGGTAAGAACGATGTTCCTAGCAAGTCGGTAGTCTTTTTCAACGAATACTTTCCTAGCTAAATCTGTTAACTTTGGGAAAAAGTAAATGATAAGCGCGGCCAGCGTACCAAAATCAAGCGCTTGTATGAATAGATGGTCTGCCTGGCCAATCAGCAATGTTTGGGCAATCACCAAGTGGCCGGAACTCGATACCGGAATAAACTCCGTTAGCCCCTGGATAATCCCTAGAATAATCGCGTCGATAATGGTCATGCTGGCACTATTATACCGTAGTATACTTAAAGTATATGTATGTCTCTGAACTAATCCTTGATTATGTGGAGTCGCTCGAGGTTGAAGGCGGCCGATCAGCTAAAACCGCCGAAAATTACAAGCTTTACCTGGAGCGTTTTGTAGAATTTACAAATGATATCCATGTTGAAAAGATTACCGCCGAAATTATTCGTAAATACCGACTGTGGCTGAACCGGTATAAAAATCCGGCCGGCGAAGGGCTATCTACTATAACGCAGAGCTACCATTTGATTGCCCTGCGCGGTTTTTTGAAATACCTAGGCGAGCGCGATATATCCAGCCTACCAGCCGACAAAATCAAACTACCAAAAGTAAGCCGCAAGCAAGTTAATTTTTTACATTACGATGAAGTTACCCGGCTCCTCGATGCGGTACAGGGTGATGACGAAACAGCGTTACGCGACCGAGCAATTATTGAACTTTTGTTTAGCAGCGGCTTACGCGTTAGTGAACTTGTAAACCTCGACCGTGGCCATATAAACACCAAGCGACGTGAATTTATGGTGCGCGGTAAAGGCCAAAAAGACCGCCCAGTGTTTATTAGCACTTCGGCTGCCGAAAAAGTAGACGAATACCTGGCGGCACGCCTCGATAACCTGCCACCGTTGTTCCTTAGCTACTCACGCAATAATATTGCTAATCAAACTGGTGATTACCGGCGATTGACCGCCCGTAGTATTCAACGGATGATTGCCAAATATGGCCGGCTGGCAGGGCTTACCAAGCATGTACATCCGCATGCCATGCGACATGCCTTCGCCACCGATTTACTTATGAACGGCGCGGACTTACGCAGCGTGCAGAGTATGCTTGGCCACGCCAATATAGCAACGACTCAGGTGTACACCCACGTGACTGATGAACATCTGCGTGATGTTCACGAACGATTTCATAGTAACTAAGGTGACGTGCTACAGCGTGCTTCGTACCCAGTGTCGCTATCGTTAGTGATGAAGAAGTTCTTGCACAAATCTCCCTCTACCGATAATGCTGCATCTGGATACTGAAGGTTTATAGCATCTTTTCGCATCGTTACCCGTGCTTGAACGCGACGGAAAAGTGAACTGGCACGGCCCGTGGAGTCAACCATAGGTTGTACTTCATTAAGATTAACCGGTGTATCTCCCTGCAACAGTTCAACTCGATAGCTCGTGAGCTGCTGGTAATAGGTTTGAAGTTGCAAATAGGCTTCACGCTTGCCTGCTATAGCTGGAAGCTTCAAATCCATCTGGCAGGCATATCCATTAAAACCAGTAAACGTTTCGTTGCATGATGCACCCACCAGCTTATTCATCGTGGTATCTTGACGACGGACATCAGAGTTAAAATCACCTTGCAAAGGAACGCTGACTGAGTATTTTTGTGGAAACAAGAATAGCGTTCTGGCATTCGGTGTGCCTTTTTGATTGAATGAGTCTAGATTAATCGAACCTTCGGGAAATTGAATAAGCTGCGTCCTCATTAAGCCTGGGGCATATTCCGGCCACTCATCAGTATTAACGAGACTTAAGGGGCTCGTTGGGAACGTAACTTTCTCGACACCACTTTCGCCACTTATTTTATCTAGGTCGGCCTTTGTAAACCAAGATAAGCGAACTGTATCAAAATCCGACACCGATTTAAGTGGTACAACCACAGGAACACCAGGCGCAAGTCCGTCATCTTGATAATCCGGTGTATCGAGCTGCACTTTCACACATGTATAGGCTTGATTCTGATCTGCATCACCCACCATGACTTCTTGATTGCCAATATCAAAACGAACAACCCCGGCTGCTTGCAATGCATCACACCCCTGCGCATCGCTAAATGCGTTTCGTATGTCATTAGCGCAGCTATCACCTGTTTTGTCACACTCGGCCAGGCGAACTAATGCTCGCTTGGCATCTTCTACCCCCGCTATAGCTGAATCGTAAGCACTCTGCGATAAATCGTTTGCTTGAGCTTGCTGCTGATTACGCATCATAAGCTGTGCAAAACTTGATACTACCACCGTAACGAGAAGCGCCGTAAAAATAACGATGAAGATTGATACCCCGCCGTACTGATTATTGCTGCGTGCATGCCGGATCACTGTAATGCCTCCCTGTTACCTGAACGGGCTGTAAATGAGAATTGATTAACAGCGCACCATTCATCATTATATTTATTTGATTCTTGATCCACTTTGCAACTATTCCCATTAACTAAACCTGTACTTGGCGTTCCTACTACCATTTTAATGGCATAAATTGTCTGCGTATCGTCGCCCACTACACCCAGTCTATCAAAACTGAAGGAATGAAGTGCAACATTCGCGTTGCCTGCCGCCAATAACTCTTTTGCGTCACTTGGCAAGGGACGCCACGTACCGTCAGCTTGTTCTTTACAATAATCATCTGCCACACCAGAGAATTTCACGAATCTAACATCCGAAGAGTTGTGTAAGCTGTTAACTGTTCCCCCGGTTGCATCGGGCCAAAATGTATCGGCATAGTTCCAGGCATACGATACGGTACCAGCACATAAACGGCCACCAGAATTATCACTAAATTCCGTAGCAACCACAGCCCTGCTATATGTCTGATTCAAAGATCGTTGTATTTCGCTACTAATAAACTGCCCGGCCTGATTGGCTTCTCGAAGTGTCAATCCTTTGTTGTATATGCTGGCCGTTTGCATGATAAGCAATGTGATTGCAATTAGCAGCACCGCGATGAACGAAATCGAAAGCGTAAGTTCTACTAGAGTAAAGCCAGTTGATTGCCGTCTAGCCTTCATACAACCTCACTACTGTTTCCATACGCATAGGTGTGCTGCCCATACCAGCACCATACCAGCATGCTCGTACGCGAAAATCATACGCCCTATTAAAATTACTCGATGGCCCAACCGGCACATCATGGCGCTCAATCCATAAACCATAGGCGGACTGCAAGCCATTATCGTCTTCAATAACTTGTGGATATACCGGAGCTGTTTCATCTTTAATCGAGCGAACTTCGTGCTCATCAATCGACATTAAAGTTGCTGATAGCGGGTTCATAACATACGCTTGTCGGACATTTAGTGTATTTTGGTCTGGGCAGTCCATGTCATCAATTTGTCCAGACGAAGCGTTCATGAGGGAACTCCACGTTGATCCACTTCGAGCTTCTTCAGTAGTCAGGCGTGAGTATGCCTGGTGCGCTGCCCGAAGCGCCTCTACCTGTGAGTCGATTTGCTGACGCACCAAGGTGATCTCAATTGCCTGCTGAGAAGCGTTTACTGACCGTCCCATAATCGCCATCGAGCCAACCGCTACGAGGCTGAATATTGTTACTGCCAAGAGAACTTCAATGATAGTATCGCCTCGATTTAACATCCGTTGTTATCTCCGAGTGTTTCAACTGAATTACGCGATGAGGCATACGCCCGTATTACCACGGCTTGCGTACCGCTACTAACGATGGCACCTGGGTTAAAGCACATTGTAAAGTCTTCACTTTCATTAACTGCTGCGATATCGCTGTCCTTTATGACTGTATCGAGCGGTGATGCACTAACAACGTAGCGATGAACGATACCAGTTGATGGAGAACGCAGTAGTATTATATTCCTGTTCAGGGCATTCGTGTCTCCTTGCTTACCAACTGCTACGGCCCCCCAAGGTACTTGCTGATGATCTTCAGTTAGGCCTATGGACTGCGTTACAACTTTAGGACGATAGCTTTTAATCACATCATTATCGTCTCCGCTAGCGGCAACACTCGGCTCGGAGCCTATCACCGCATAGCTTTCAAAGACCGAACCATTAATAATCTTTACTAAACGTCCCATCAGAACACAGTCTGATTGACCTCTCGCCTGACTGCTGGCACCGTCTTCGGTAATATCGCCAGAACTTGTGCAGTTTAAGCTAGCTTTGCGCTCATTTTCAACGTTGTACACTAAATTGTATTGGTCTTGTACGTAGCCATACACCGTGTCGATTGTGTCTTTGTAGCGCTGGGTATTTACAAGCAATGTCCAGCCTCCCAGTAGCGCCACTACCATCACGCCTGAAACCGCCATGAAAAGCATCACTTCAATGATCGTAAATCCTTTAGACAATGGCGTATTCATGTCAGCCTCATTATAGCATAAGCGTTGTTGCTACTTGCATGTATATTTCTATTATTTGGTGGCCATAAAACAGGGATATAAAAAATCCTGCTATTAATAATGGTCCAAACGGAACATGTGTTTTGCGCGAGATTTTCTTTGTTAATAAAGCCGGCAATACAATTACCACCCCCAACAAATTAGCCAAGAATAACGCTAAAAACGCTAACTGATAATCAGACAGCAGTAGACCAAGGGCTAGTCCAAGTTTCACATCCCCAAACCCTATCCACTGCCCCGATGATATAAGCCACAAAGCCAGATATAAGCCGCTTAATATGAGAAGTGCTCCCGCCACTGAAAACATTGTAGCAACCGGATCAGTCGACGTAACAATTGTTGCTATGGCTACCATACACCCAATAGCAATTAGTGGGAAAATAATTACGTCTGGCAGCAAAAACCACTTGGCATCATAGGCAAATAATATGACCATCATAACTGCAATGATGATTCCCGCTACCAGTGGCACCCAAGCCCCTGCGCCGTAGGTTGCCAACCAATAGTGATAGAACATTACAAGGAGTGCTGCTGTGCCAAGTTCAATCAGTGGTTCGAATACCCCAATCGGGGCGTGACAGTAGCGGCACTTACCTTTTGTACTTAGCCAACTTACTAGTGGCAGTAAATCATACCAATGCAGCACATGTTGGCACTGAAGGCACCGGGACCTATCATTGGTTAGTTTGGACGCCGTGAGGGGTTTTAGGCGTTTATACTCTGCGGGGTCAACTTCTTCCCCTGCGGCTTTGTCGCTTTTTAGTTGCCATGCTCGTAGCCGCCATACGCTCGCACCGGCAAATGATCCCAGCACAAGCCCTAATAGTGCCATCACGATGTAGCCAATCATAACCATATCCATAATATGCTCATTATACAGTAAATAACGCGCCCATCGAGCGCGTTATTATTTTATTGTGGATGTGCTTTATGCTTGCTGGACTATGCGTCTATACAAACAACTGCATTGCTAGCTTCAAGTGTTATAAGAACAGCTGCCGAACGACTGGAACCTGGTGTAACATCCGAACCATCATCGTTACATTGCGCATTAATAGCGATGCCGATTTGATCGAGAGCTGCAGAACCAGAATCAAAGGTCGGTGCATTTCCATCAAATGACCATTTAAGCGAAGCGCCGTCTTGCACATCGTACTGGCCAAGCTTTTTTATATAGTTATTGGCAAAAGCCACTTTCTGAGCATTATCATCCTTAGGCAGTGAACCACGGTGGTTACCACGCCATGTATTTAAGGCTGTTGCTACGGTGTTTGCATCCTGCTTACGAGCCGTGTCACGCTGGCCGCGTTGTAGTGCTGGTAATGCCACAAAAATCATCAAAAAGATCAAAGCAGCAATCGCAAGCACCAAAACCACCTCGATAATCGAGAATCCTTCGCGCTTTGTTTGTGTGTTCATAGGGTTGTTCCCACCTTTCTCATGAACGTTAATGTGTTGCTTACGCTTATCATAGCGTGAAGTTTGCATACTGTCTAGCCCTTTAGTTAGTTGTGCCTTCGGCTTAAATGCCTATATTATTGACAAGCCCATAAATCGGTAGCAATATCGCCCCAACCAGGCCACCCGCCACAATCGCTAACACCACCATAAGAATCGGTTCAATAGCCGTTGAGATAGATTTGATTTGCTCATCAAGCTCGTCTTCATATACTTGAGCCGCCTTGCCAAGCATCTCATCAATTTTTCCCGATTGTTCACCAATGTTTATCATTTGGGGTATAAACGGCGCAATTACTTCTTCGGCCTTAAGCGCCTCCGACAGTGCTTTACCGCCCTTTACCTTTTCTGCACTATGTGCGATAGCCTTGCTTACTACTGTATTGTTCACAGCTTGAGCGGTAATCTTTAACATGTCGAGCATTGGCACGCCTGTATTCAAAAGTGTTTGCCCAGTGCGTGCAAATCGCGCCATGTAAAGCTTCTTAAACATTACACCAAACAAAGGCACGTTCAGCTTAAGAGTGTCTTTCAGATGAATTCCAGATTCGGTTTGAAGATATTGCTTTCCAAATATAACCACGGCCGCAATCAGTATTCCTACAATCCACCAAAAATTAGTGACAAAATTAGCTGCATTCACCATGGCAGCAGTAATAAATGGTAGTGTTTGATTTAAATCTTGGTAGAGTTTTTCAACTTGCGGCACAACAGTCACCAACATGAAAACAACAACCAGCATGATTACCGCCAACACGATAGCTGGATACACCATCGCTCCGCGCAGTTTACTCATCATAGCAGCATCTTTTTCTTGCTGGGCAGCAATACGCATAAGTGCGTCATCTAGCGTTCCTGACGCTTCACCAGCCTGTACTAATGCTAAGAATACATTGCTAAACACTTTTGGGTGTTTAGAAAACGAATCATAGAGTGATTTACCGCCTTCAACCGATGAAGTGATGTCTTCAACAATATTACGAAGTTTGGTATTTGTGGTTTGCCCTTGCACTGTATGAAGGCTTTGGCTAAGTGGCAGGCCAGCGCCAATTAGAGTAGCAAGCTGCCGTGTAAACACTACTTTGTCTTTAGTAGCGATTCGCCCTGTTAAACGTGCAAATAGATCGCCAGACTCATCCACTTCCGAAATATTATGCGGCGTAAAGCCTTGGGCAAGTAGCATTTTGGCTGCCGACTGTTCGCTTTCGGCCTGGATACTAGCCCGAACAATTTTGTTCGTCCCTTGGTCGCGTGCTTCGTAATTAAATCGTTTCACTTTTCCCGCCTACTATCCACGCATTAACCGTTCAAACTCACTTAGATCCACCGCGTAATTGCGCGCTTCATCATACGTAATCGTACCCGATTGCACCAAACTGATAAGCGTTCGATCCATGGTTTGCATACCTTGGTCGGCGCTAGTTTGAATAACGGCGTCCAGCTGGTGGCTCTTGCCTTCACGAATAATATTACGAACGGCTGGGTTGGCAATTAACACTTCGGCTGCTACTACCCGGCCACCACCAATCGCTGGCACGAGTCGCTGTGAACAAATCGCCATTAAGATATTCGATAACTGAGCCCGGATTTGCGGCTGCTGGTGCGGCGGGAACACGTCAATCATACGGTCAATCGACTGAGCTGCGCTGTTGGTGTGAAGGGTCGCGAATACGAGGTGCCCGGTTTCTGCAATCGTAATCGCCGCACTAATCGTTTCCAGGTCGCGCATCTCACCGATCAGCACAACATCTGGGTCTTGGCGAAGGGAGCTACGGAGTGCTGCCGAGAAGCTATAGGTGTCGTAGTGGACCTCGCGCTGCACGACGACAGACTTTTTAGATTTATGCGTAAACTCAATCGGGTCTTCAATGGTAATAATGTGGTGTGATCGTTCGGTATTGATTTTATCTACCAACGCCGCCAGGGTGGTACTTTTACCACTACCAGTTGGCCCCGTTACGAGCACAAGTCCCCGTGGATAATCAGCAAACGACTGCACTACTTGTGGCATACCAAGTTCCATCACGTTCTTAATTTCGTTTGGAATCAGACGGAGCGCACCAGCTAAGTTACCCCTTTCGTGGAACGCGTTCACACGGAAACGACCAAGGTTACCAAAGGCGAAACTAAAGTCGAATTCTTTATCTTTATGCAGGATTTGCTGCTGCTCTTCGTCTAAAATGGCGTAAATAAGCCGCTCGACTTCTGCTTCCCCAAGTGGGTTGTACCCTTGTATTGGAATCAGGCTGCCGTCAACACGTAGCATAGGCGGCAAGCCGACTTGTAAGTGGAGGTCGCTCGCCCGGCGCTTCACGACTTCTTCTAGCAGTAATTCGATTCTTAGTTCTTGGTTCATATAGTTCCCACCCAGGTATTAATGTTATGCCGTATCGGCGGCCACTCGGTTTACTTCTTCGATTGTTGTTAGCCCACCCAGTGCCTTAAGATAGCCATCTTGCCGCATAGTTACCATACCTTGGGCGATTGCTAGCTTTTGAATTTCTGCACTGGTAGCACGCTGTACAATCAAGTTTTGAATTTCCTCGGTTACGTCCATCACCTCGTATAGCCCAGCACGGCCAATGTATCCGCGTGGTGTTTGAGGCGTGTCCTTACCTTTAACTAAAGTATAAGCGTTTTGGCCAGCTAGGGGCAAGTCTTTATAGCCAAGATCTTCAGAAACTTGCGCTACGACATCTTTTGACTTTGGCAGCAGATGGCCGACTGTTGTAAGTATATTCTGCGTTTCGATTGGGGTTGAGTTATAGGCATCACGCTTTGGTGCCACGCGGCGCACTAAACGCTGGCCAATAATGGTATTTACCGTACTGGCGATTAAAAACGGCTCAATACCCATATCCAGCAGGCGCGGTAGCACGCCAGCAGCAGAGTTTGTGTGAAGCGTCGAGAACACCAAGTGCCCTGTTAAGGCAGCCTGTACCGCTAGGTTGGCAGTTTCGGCATCACGAATCTCACCCACCATCACGACGTCAGGGTCTTGTCGCAAAATAGACCTGAGTCCGCTTGCAAACGTCAAGCCCACGCCAGCATTAACCTGGATTTGGTTCACTCCCTCCATCTTGTACTCAACCGGGTCTTCAAGCGTCACAATATTAATCGTGTCGTCTTTGATTTCTTTAATAAGTGCGTACAAGCTGGTTGATTTTCCACTACCCGTTGGCCCGCTGGTAAGAATCATACCGTTCGGCTTTCTAACACCTTTTCGAATCGTGCGCAGGGCTCGCCCAGCATATCCCATATCTTCTAAGTTGAAGGTATTGCCTGTTTTATCAAGCAATCGTATAACAACTTGCTCGCCCCATACTACAGGGCTAATCGCGATACGCAGGTCTACTTCTTTATCAGCTACGTTCACAGCGAACTGACCATCTTGAGGAGTACGGTGTTCATCGATTTTAAGGCTAGATAAAATTTTAATGCGGCTTACCAGCGCTGGCTCTATGGATTTTGGCAACTGCATCACTTCACGTAAGACACCGTCAACCCGACACCGTATTTTTAACGCGTTTTCAAGCGGTTCAATATGCACGTCGCTTGCCTTAGTTTTTACAGCATATTCAAGAATAGTGCTTAACGCTCGAGAAATTGGAGAATCTTGAACAATTGTTTTGATCTTATTCTTATCTTCCTCGGCTTGCTCCTCTGCCGACTGGATTGCAGCTGCATCAACCGATGATAAGTCGGTCTTATATTGATCAAGTACATGGCGCACGCTCATTTCTGACGCCATGAATACCTTTAAAGGACGTTGAATCTTGCCGGCTAGGTAGTCCACGGCCTGCACATTATTGGCATCAATCATGGCCACGGCCAGACGATTCTGAATTTCAGCTAATGGCACCGCCATAAAACGTTCGGCAATATCTTGCGGTAATAGATTCAAGACATTTTCATCAATCAAGCTATTTGTCAGATTGACATACGGCACCCCAGACACGTGCGCGGACGCATGAGTAAGCAGTTCTTCGCTCACTACATTCTTTTCAAGAAGCAAGGCAATCAATGGTTTCGACGTTTGTGCTGCTTCTTCGCGAACCTGGTTTATTGTTTCAAGCGCAACCAGCCCCTCATCTACAAGCAGCTGCGTCATTTTATCTTGCAGGTCGGCAGTAAGTAGTGCCATGAGCGAATCTACTCCCCGCTTTCGGGGGCATCAGTGCCGCCGATAGTTATATCAACGGTTGGATTAATAGCACTGCTATTAAATATATTGGGGTCAGGTTTATCAATTTCACTACTATACCTGTCAATCGTCTTTACTTTTTCAGATGTATCGCTTGATAAGCTCAGGCCTGGAATAGCACTTACAAGGAGTAATGCCCCGCCCATACTTAGCGCTGCTACTAATATAATCATTGCTATGTCTGTTTTTTTCATGGACGTACCTGCTTTGTATCAAGTTCAACTTTCTTTTCTGGCGAATAGTAAGCCACGCCCTTTACCGACAGGTTAATCTTACTGCCGCGCTGTTCGATAGTAAGTGTTTGTACGTGTATCGTGCGGATTGATAGCTCAAGTCGCCTTAGTACTTGCTTTATATCGTCGGGATTATCGGAACTAACACTAAAGCTAAACGTAATTTCGCCGTCCTCAGCGGATGTACTGCTACTTCCTTCATCGGCTGAGTCAACCGTTAATGAGTCGATTGTTACTCCGTCCAGCAGTTTCTTTTGTAGTGATGCACCAAGTGCCGATGAGTTCGCCTGTGCTGGCAAAGCATCAAGCACCACTGATATTGGCTGCGCACCTTCTGGTCGATCAGTTTCAAGTAGCGAACTATTTGTATTTACTAGGCGAGCTTGATTGCGTAATTCATCTACAACTTCGTTATTGTGCTTCAAATTACTAACCGCTTGATTTTTCTTATCTATCACCTTCTGATTAAACGCCATGCGCTGAAATAAAGATATAGACAGGACTATAGCAACGCTAATGATAATCGCTGCCGCTGCAACCCATGTAAACATGGTACGATTGGTACTTTCAATCTGTTGATGCTTGCGAACGGCTGGGGATTTATCTGTATTATTATCTTTCATATGTTAATTCCCACCTGCTGTATTCGTGAACAAACTCTTTGGAACGCCTTTTGCTGAATCGGTAGCATTCTGCTTCTCTGGTGCATGCACTTTTCCGTTTTTACTTTCGGTGCTGAATAGCTCTGGAGCATATTCGAATGATAATGAGAATCGGAGCACCCGTTCATTGTTACTGTTTTGGCCGTAATTTTTTTCACCCTCAACAACTGGCGACACTATCACATTAACTGATTTCTTTGTGCCATCCGTGTCTTCGTAGTCAAAGGTCGTTTTGCTAATCGTCTTTTTGAATACTTCAAGCGCTTCATAGCCATTCGGCGCTTCAGCTTCAATCGTTATTGTATTCTCATCGGTATCCAGCTTCAGCATCGAGTAACTTATTGTGTTTTCCCCGTTTGGAATAACCGTTTCAAGTAGCTCGAATATACGTGAAGTTCGTGGCTTGTCTTCATTTAGCGACGATAACTTGCCTAGCTGATCTTGAATCGTTAGCATTTTGGACAAATCTTCTACTTTGCTTAGCTTCTTAAACTCGCTATCTGTTGCACCGTCTGCGAATGCATTGGCTACTGACTGCACACCAAACACATACACCGCCAAAAGCACAACTACACCCCCGGCAATAATTGAAGCAATCGTGCAAAGAGAAATGATTTTTACTCGTAAAACTCGTGCTTTTAGTAGCTGGTACTTTACGTCGGGAATCAGGTTTACTTCAATCACATTCCGCTCCTTTGCGCCAAACCAACCACCGCGGCAAATTCATTCATAATCGGCAACAGTTGCTGCTGGGCGGCTTGGTCAACTCGGACTTTTTGCCATGGGTTGGCCGTCTCAACCTGTAGCCCTACCTTTGCTGCTATATATTCACCAAACCGTGGAACACTTGCTGTATTACCCGCCACCAGTATGCCACCTACTGGTGTGCTTGGGTAGCGGGTTTGAAAGAATTTAATCGACTTTATAAGTTCACTAGTAAAGTTATCGAGCGTGGCATCTAATGCTTTAAGTACTTGGCCATCCAATCTGTCCGGCGCCAAGCCAAATTTCAAAATAAACTGGCGAGCCTGCTCTTCTTGCACGTTTAAATTGGTAACAGCTGCTTTTATAAGCGCGCTAAGGCCAACTGGAACGGTTCGTACCAACCGCGGCGCATCGGCATAGGTAATAGCTATATCCGTAGACTGCTCTCCCATATCTACAATCAAGCGCGCGTCGGTTAGGCCGGCTGGCAATAGTGAACGAACAATCGATATTGTATCTGGTTCGAGTGCAATCACATTGAAGCCCAAGCTTTCAACGAACTCAAGCCGCGCCTCGGCATAGTTATTGGCTACACTTGTAAGTAATATCTCTTGTTGCTTTGGGTCATGGAGTGACTGGCCTAATGATCGCCAATCGGTTTTGGCATCTTCCACCGAAATTGGAATGTACTGATCAATCTGGTATTTAACAGTGCTTCTAAGCTCTTTTTCTTCCATTATTGGCAAATCAATAACAGTGGTGAACGTTTTTTGCGACGGTAAACCAACAGCAACGTCGGTGGCTTTTATGCCGCTCTGGCCCACTGCGGTCATAATAATTTGCCCTAATCGGTTTTGATCTTCTGGTGAATCAGACGCTGCAATCTTACTGTCAACCGGGGCATAGCCGTATTTAACAAGATTCCAACTACCCTTGCCAACAGGTGCAAGCTGTACAACTCTCACCGCATCCGTGCCTATATCTAGTGCGAAAAAGTCGCCCGACCCTTTTAGAAATGCCATAATATCCTTCATTATACATAAACGGTTTAGCCCGTACAAGCAAAGTTTAAACTACTTAGAAACGTGGGGGTAATTCAGTGATTTTGTCGGTAATCGCAGCGGGCTTATT
>CAZVUR010000018.1:0-13357 GCA_964629385.1 uncultured Candidatus Saccharibacteria bacterium
CCCGGTTTGCCGCTCCGTATAACCTTGCCGGGCGGGGTCAGGCGTTGACGAAAAGTTTGGGTATGTTTGGCCAACGGCGGGCGTCATAATTGGCCCAACCGGGCATTGATTTGCACCTTCAATGTAATAGGCTATACCCCACGGATAACTTACGCCGTCATAGGTGATTGAAGTCGTATAATAGTAACTCGCACCATACCTATTACCAGCACCATACGTGATTGGTCCATCGTAAACTTTTGGCAGAGGATTGGTATTATTTAAAAAAGGTCGTAAATCGTTATGAAAGCTGATGGGATTCGAACCGCCACCCCAGCATGATGTATACCCTTCTCCTAGACATGCCGGAGTGGTCCCGCCAGCAGGATAGTTGCCATATGTTGTAGCATATGCGATTAAAGCTTGCTTGTACATTTTAATAACCGCCGCAGTTTGTGCATTATGAGTTCTAGTTTGGATACCGTTATAGGCGACAACTGTTATAGCGGCCAGAATAGCAATCACGACGATTACAATAAGAAGTTCGACAATTGTAAAGCCTTGTTTATGCTCCTTTTTCATGATTCTTAGTTCGTTCATACTTAACCAAACTGTAAGGCACACCTTAGTACATCATTCGTCGATCCATTCTGCTGGCTTACAAGTGACATTCCTGCAATTTTTGGGCAGGTGCCGGAAGCGCCTTCAAGCACGAAGTCAATTCGGCCAGGTACAGTATTGTAATAGTATGCTCCGCGATACCAAAGGGTTGAAGTTAAAAAGTACGTACCCGCTGTAGATGGTTGGGGAGGCGCACCGTTCATATAGGGTGCCAGTAAGCTATTCAGCGATGCATTCACATTTATACCGTAACTTGCGTTATCTTGTCGGCATTGGTAACCAGAAGCATCTGTGCCGCTCGGTCCATAGCCGTATGTCAGCCCGAGGCATCCAGTGGTGTTGGGCATTGTTCCGTTATCGGCTTCATAAAGTTTGAGTGCTTTCGCCCATGCCGTGATTGCAGCTATTGTTTGAGAATTACGCGCTCTTTGTTGCATACCGTTATACGCCACAATAGTAATTACAGCCAAAATAGCGATTACTACTATTACTATCAGCAGTTCAACAATGGTAAAGCCTCGGTTATGCCTCGTGCGGTACATGGTTAAATCTTAGCATAAACATTACGGATAGTTTTTAAGTATTGCCCAGTTCATGAAGTTGCCGCAGCCATAGGCACCATTCGTATTCAGGTAATTAGCATCAGAGGCGGAAAGGCCTGGCATATATGTACCAAGCAAATAGCCTTGATCATCTGCCCTACTTATATACCAATACGCTCTGGTTAAGAAACTATTCGGACTGGCGCATGCGCCGTTATCTACGAATCCTGGATCTTGCGGCATTGTCTCAATATACGAAACTGGCATAAGCCTGCCGGTTGACGAACCTGCGCCCCAACAGTTCCACCAGGGTGAACTTAAACACCCACCAGAATGCGGGTAAGCGCCATTTTCTGAATAATATAAGTCTAGCCTGTCAGTTAAAAGTGACATGTCTTGCTTACGCACAGCATTCTTACCCCGGTCTTGCACGCCCTTATATACCACCACAGTGATAGTGGCCAAAATTGCAATTACCACAATGACAATTAGTAACTCAACAACCGTGAAGCCGCGTGTATATTTAGTATTCGCTATCAACATACAGGAACTCCAGCGCCCCACCAGTTAACATTAACGTTTACGCCTGTTTTGCAGGTTGCTGTAACTTGATAATACAGCAGAATTCCATAGGAAGCGTTCGCAATTGGACCTCTTACATAATCATATGATTTTGATGGACTTTGAGGGTCTTGTGGAACTTTACTTATGTAGGTAGATACAAGGTAAGAAGTAAGGTTGTTAAGGGAACATCCTGAATCATCCGCACCACAAGCGGGTGGATAAACTCCATTATCTATTTTATAAAGTTCAAGTGCTTTCTTAATTCCGGCAATCTCGTTAGCACGGCGGCTATCGTTGGCCCTGGCTTGGATGCCATTATATGCAACAATAGTAATTGCGGCTAAAATGGCAATTACAACAATGACTATAAGAAGTTCAACTATCGTGAAACCGCTTCTGCTTTCCATACGCTTAATGATATCACGCGCTTCTTTTTAGAAATAGTTTGCAGCCCAGAAATCGCCCCACGAAAAAGCGGGATATGGTGTAGTTCCGCACAGCGATGCGCCGCTCCACCCAAGGTTAGGCGTTTGAATAATTGGCGCCGAACCTTTTTGCATCTTGTATTGAACGTTA
This sequence comes from uncultured Candidatus Saccharibacteria bacterium, assembly GCA_964629385.1. Lineage (GTDB taxonomy): Bacteria > Patescibacteriota > Saccharimonadia > Saccharimonadales > Saccharimonadaceae > UBA1020. Next base: position 2,283 of record CAZVUR010000018.1, read on the forward strand.
TTGTCTAAAGTGAATATCGCGTAGCCGCTGTTATCACCACAATACATTATGGTGTTTACACCCGGATTATTGGAAAACCGAATTTTAACACTTTTTAATTCTGCAACTGAGGTTGGATACCTGCTGTTATCAACCGCATAAAGTTCGAGTTGTTTCGATGCACTTGTAAGATCACCCATCATACGGCTGTCACGCGCTCGCTGCTGAATGCCATTGTAGGCAACTATTGTAATTGCGGCCAAAATTGCGATGACTACAATGACAATCAATAATTCAACAATCGTGAAACCGCTTTTGCTTTTCATATGCTTAATAATAGCATATGAACCCCTGGCTAATTAGACGACTATACCGCCACCAAGGCAGGTAGTACCACTGTAAAGTACAGCCGATTGGCCTGGCGTAATGGCGCGCTCGGCGTTCGCCAGCATTATGACTCCATCGGCTGATATTTCAGCGTCAATAAGTGGTGCCCGGTGACGAATACGCACGTGGCACGGCCCCGTAAAGCTTGTACCTGATATCCAGTGAATTGATTCAAGTTTGATTTGCTTCGCCCATAAATTCTCATCATTAAGATTTGTCGACACATAGACTTCATTTTTAGCCATATCTTTGCCAACCACGTAGTACGGTAAGCCGCCACCAATATCTAACCCGTGGCGCTGGCCTAATGTATAGAATATCGCGCCGTCGTGGCGACCTAAAACTTTATTAGTTTGCTTGTCGATAATATCACCGGGCTTGGTGGTAACGTACTGACTTAAGAATTCACGCATGCCAATTTGGCCCACAAAGCAAATACCTACGGAGTCTTTTTTACCCGCAGTTACCAGGCCACGCTCTTCGGCCATTTTTCGTACTTGTGGTTTTGTATACCCGCCCAATGGGAAAAGCGTTTTTTCAAGCGCTTCTTTAGTAACGCGGTACAAAAAGTACGTTTGGTCCTTATTGGCGTCTTCTGCTAGTTTCAGGTCACCATGTTCAGTGCGTGCATAATGCCCGGTGGCCACGTACTCCGCGCCGTCTTCTAGTGCTGTATCAAGAAAAAGTTTGAATTTAATTTCTTGGTTACACATGATATCTGGATTTGGCGTACGGCCAGCGGTATATTCGGCTATCATATAATCAACCACGTTTTGTTTGTATTCTTTCTCAAAATCAAACACTTTAAAGTCGATTCCCAAATGCACCGCTACGCGCTTGGCGTCTGCCAGATCATCAGCCCAGGGGCACCGCATGCCCGGCAAATCTTGCGTCCAGTTTTTCATGTAAACGCCAGTAACATCGTGGCCGGCTTCCACCAACAAAGCCGCTGTAAGCGACGAATCAACGCCGCCACTCATACCAACATAAACTGAGCTCATACCAAACCACCAATCTTCGCTCTGTCATCATAATTTTGGCTGCAAAAAAGTTTTCGCTCCTCAAAGTAGCTACGGCTACTCTTCGTCACGATAAACATTTTTTCGCACAAAATATATTTAGACATAGCTTCAGTTGGCAGCATGGTATGAACTCTGCTCATCGGCTCTCTCCGGCATAAAAGGCACCAATTTTCACCAATTCACCGCCAGCTAGCCACCATCCGCGGGGGGTAAGCCACCAAAAGGCAGACCAATCAGGGTCTTCTGACGTTGGGTGATTCACGATCGTAATTCCGTCGCCAGCTAGTGCGCCGAACTCCAGGCTAGCCCGACGCTGATGGTACGGCGAGGTTACCACAATTACACGCTTTACCTCGCTGCCGCCTGCTTTCATAAGCAGTTCTTTAGTACGCTCGGCATTCTGCTTGGTTGTTTGCGCCGATGATTCAACCATGATATCAGTTTCTGGTACACCAGCCTTAATAGCCTGGGTTTTCATGACCTCGGCGTTACTTGGCCCACTCGTATCTGCGGCCGCACCCGATACGATGAGCGTATCTGCCCAGCCAGCTTTGTATAATTTAATTGCTTCGTTAGTGCGGCTAGACGTATTGCCTCCACTAATAACTACAATGGCATCTGCTTTGCTACATTCTTGCTTGGCGGTGGAAACATTTTGGCAGCTGCGTAAATCGTCTGGGCTGAGATAGACGCTAATAATTGCTATTAGAATCGCAATTACGGCAATACAAATAATAATGATATTACGAGCCATGGACCCGCTCCATCTCTCGCTTCACATGAGTAATAATAATTTCGAGTGCTGCTTCTATGCTCGCCTCATCATTTAAATGACCTAACGTTATGCGCAAACTGCCATCCGCTTGCTCATCGCTCATGCCAATAGCGGTGAGAACATGCGAGCGCGTTCCTTGATTGGCAGCACAGGCACTACCCGTTGCAAGCAACACGCCTTCGGCTTCTAAACTAAACACCAATCGTTCGCCATCTAGCCCCGGGAAAGAGATGTGTAGCGAGCCAGGCAAGCGCTTTTTTTGATTTCCCGAAACAATCATCGCATCACCAAATACTTTGTTTAATCGGCTTTGCATGGTGTTACGCAGTTGCATAAGCCGTTCACCTTCTGACTTTTTATGTGCAAAAGCTAGTTCAGCCGCCTTGGCAAATCCAATTACTCCGGCCACGTTTTCGGTGCCACTCCGCATGCCACGTTCTTGGCCGCCCCCAACAATTTGCGGCATTATATGCACGCCAGGCTTACACCACAGTAACGCTACCTGCTTTGGGCCATATATCTTACCTGAGTTAAGCGTCAACATATCTACACCAAGGCGGGCTACGTTCACATCAATTTGCCCAAACCCTTGCGAAGCGTCGCAGTGTAGATAAATCGGCCGCGTATCGCCTGCTTCTTTACGCCGCTGTTTTTCGCGTTCTACCACGGCGGCTATGTCACGCATTGGCTGAATGGTACCAATCTCGTTGTTTGCTAGTTGTATACTCACCAATTCAGTTTTTGGCGTAATTGCCGCGTTTACCGCTTCGGCCGTGATAGTGCCATTATTCGTGGGTTTCACCAAGGTATGCTGATGACGCTCGGCAGCCCTTAGCACAGCATGGTGCTCTATGCTGCTGGTTACAACGTGAGCCTGCACCGAACCAAATGCCAGGTTAATTGATTCGGTTGCCCCAGCAGTAATAATTAGCTCGTCACCTTTGGCGCCAATTGTGCCTGCAAGCCGCGACTTGGCATCCTCATAATTGCGCCGAACCTGAATAGCTGGCGCGTACGGACTTGAAGGATTAAAAAAATCCTGGCTAAAATACGGCTGCATCACCGCCAGCACTCGCTCGTCAATAGGCGTCGCAGCGGCGTGGTCAAGATAATACAGTGGCTGAGTCATTATTACTTATTATATCAGCCAACCAGCGGTTCGCCGGTGTCTGGGTTGCGCATGTATACAGTTTTCATTACGCGCTCGTAGTACAGGTGAATTGCAGTAAGTAAGTTCTTTAGTTCGGCACCTTCAAGATAGCTATAGCGTGCACCGTCCTGAGCCTTTAGTACTTTATCGCCCTGAATTTCGTAGCGTGTGGTATGGGAAACGGTTTTACCTTGGGCATCCTTGTACTCCTCATACCATACGTAGGTTTTGTCATCTAAACAAAAGAACTCTCGACGATGACCAGCTGGAACCGGACCAAAGAGTTCACGGCCAATCTCGCTCTCACGTTGAATAAGCTCGCGCTCGGTAATTCTTTTTGATGGCGCAAGTGATTTTGGCATCTTAAGGTAAGAAATGTCGTTCGTGTCACCAACAAGAAGTGTGAGGGCTTTTTTAAATACTGTCATTACGCTACCTTAATTTCACCATTAATTGCCGCTCTTCGTATCGCAACAACATTACCCGTTTCTTGTAATGCAGGCCTCGGATCAAACTCACTCATTCGGGCAAGGCGTTCAGCGGCGATAACCGCTTCACGAGCTTGGCGAGCAGCTTCTATTTGATGAACCCTAGCTATGTCATTAGTGTCATACTCAGGAACTGTGATATTCTTGTGCAAATCAAATTGAACTTCATTACCTTCAAAACGATTGCCGTCACGACTTCCGGGAAATTGAATTACGTTTGATGCTGGTTGTTCGCTCACGCGTGTAAAACTCCTGTAGTTTCAACAGATGGTTGATTATTAGAGTGTTTTATTTGGTGCGTTCCCTAAATAGAGAACAGTTTAGATGCGTTTGCTGATGTGACTCGTGCGAGGTGTTCGAGCTCTACCCCACGCTGATTTGCGTGATACTCGGCCACATTCCTCACAAACGCTGGCTCATTTACTTTACCACGATAAGGCACAGGCGTCAAGAACGGTGCATCCGTTTCAAGTACCATTTTTTCCAGAGGTATAGCCTGCCACATCGCCTGTTTGTCGCGTGCAAAAGTAGAAATACCATTCACCCCAATATATAAGCCCTCTGAAACGCCTTTTTGCATATTTTCAATTGTATCGGTGAAGCTATGTAACACCCCTGTTAACCCCGGAAAATTACGAAAAATCGGCCAAAAATCTTCAAATGCATCACGAACATGAAAAATAACCGGCAATTTTTGATCTAATGCAATCTGCAACTGAGCCTCAAATGCCTTGATTTGCACCTCTCGCGAACTATGTGTATAAAAGTAGTCGAGTCCAATCTCGCCAATAGCAACCAATTTCTCAGGTTTTTCGTTGGCGATTCGCAGCACTTCCATAAACCCATCCTTGGCATCATGCGGGTGAGCACCAACTGAGAAAAACGCTCCTTCACGACCGCTTGCAAATTTAGTCGCCTCGCGCGAAGTTATATTATCTGTTCCCACGCAAATGAGCTTGTCGACTCCAGCCAAACGTGCTCGTTCAAAAGCACCTTCCGCATCTGGATAATTAGCTTCGTGTATATGGCAATGGGTGTCAACCAACATTACTTAACCTGTTGGTTGATTTTTGTTTTGTGACTCGTTTTTTCCAGTGTATTGTTGCATCTTGGGGAACATTATGCCTGGCATTTGGCTTACAACACCAGATTCAAACGTTTGATGAATCACGGCAGCTGAGCCGGGTAAGAATGGCACAAGTAAATCGGCGATTTGAAGCAGGTTTCCTACGCAGTGGCCAAGAACTTCCGCGAGATGTGGCTCGGCGTCTGGGTCTTTTTCTTTACGCTTGGCGATTTCCCATGGTTTAACATCGTCTATATATTTATTCAGCGAACGGACCATCAACCATACTTCATCGAGCGCCTTATTGAATTCAAGGCGTTCAAATGCCCCATGGTATTCGCGCATATCATGCTCACCGAGTGGCACGTCACCTACCACTCCAGCTTGGTATTTAATCAGCATATTCGCTACACGCGCTACCAAGTTGCCTAAATCGTTAGCAAGTTCGGTGTTATACGCGGCTTCAAATTTCTCCCACGTAAAGTCGCCGTCGTCTTGGGTAGGGATATGGCGAGAAAAATAGTAACGAAACGCATCTAGCCCATATTGATCGATTACATCGTTGGGATCTACCACGTTACCGACTGTTTTGCTCATTTTGGCACCACCAACGTTCACGAAACCATGAACGAGTAGTCTTTTCGGTAAATCTACACCAATACCAAGCAACATTGCTGGCCAAATTCCTGCGTGGAACCTCAGTATATCTTTGCCTACCACCTGCACATCTGCTGGCCAGAAACTTTGCCACTCAGGTTTATCTGGATACCCAAGTACCGTTAAATAATTACTGAGTGCATCAACCCATACATACATGACTTGGTTTGGATCATCTGGTACTGGTACACCCCAGCTCAGGCTTTTGCGAGGCCGTGAAATCGACACATCAGGCAAACCATCTTTTATTAAATTCAGGAACTCTTTTTTACGGAATTCTGGCACAATTTTCATTTCGCCGGATTCAATCGCTTCGCGTATTTTACCCGAAAATTCACTGGTTTTTAAAAAGTAGTTTTCTTCGCTCACCTGCTGATATGGCGTTTGGTGGTCTGGGCACACACCAGCGGTCTCTTCCACTTCCTTATCGGTGAAAAACGCTTCATGTCCCATACAGTACCAACCTTGGTAGGTGCCTTTATACATGTACGGCTTAAGTTGTTGCCATATATATTGCACGGCGCCTTTATGGTGTATGTCGGTGGTGCGAATAAAGTCAGTGTACTGAGCACCTACTTTTTGCATGAGCGCTTGGAAGTTTGGATACATTTGGTCTGTATATGCTTGCGGGTCCAGCCCATTCTCGGCTGCCTTTGCCGCAATTTTGTTACCATGCTCATCTGTGCCTACCTGAAACCGAACATCGTGTCCGTTCTGACGCTGGTAACGGGCCCAAATATCAGCCAATAGGTAGTCTAAAGCGTTGCCAATGTGCGGTTTACCATTTACGTACGGAATAGCGGTAGTAATGTAGAGATTTTTATCCATATTGCTCTTAGTATAACAGAGATGAGTAAGTTACGGCTTCATCATACATATGACGGCTTGCCGGCCATCTGACGCACGATTGCCTTTTAAAAACTCGCTATGCGAGAAGAAGCTATGATCAGTTGTCGTGTCGCGATTATCGACGCTAATATGTTCTAGGTTAACGCCTGCAGCCATGAGTTGCTCCAGCGCGACTTCATGCAAACTACGATTATCAAACCCATGAAGCGGATAGTTACCGCGTCCGGCGGCTGGACTCAGCCACACCTGTACCACTCCAGGGTCAGTACCGAACTCAGTTGCCATGTAGCGAACGATTGCTGCCCCGCCATTTTGTTCAAGATTGTGCCGCCCTAAATGAGCCAATCCTATCACTTGCTTGTTGGGGTCGTACAATACAGCACCAATACAATCAGCCACAGGCAGCAGAAACGCAACATTTTTCTCATTCGTAAATAACGCATCCGCAATAAAGCTTGGTTCTTGGGTAATACCATCACCCGCTTGTTCGGCCCCAACGCTTAAATAACGGCAGTAATCATCTGAATCGTAGGTCATGTGCACCAAAATAGCCTGTTCGGGCTTAAGTCCATATGCAGCAAGAAACTTGCTTCGATTCGTCCGCTTTTCTTCTTGCGTAACAGCCTTTGACATTGAGCCATCGGCTAAAGAAGATATGCCTATAAGCAAATTGCTATCCATTCACTACCTCCATAAGCCGAAGCCAGTCTGGCAATGAAAGATCTTCGGCGCGAGCGTCTGGGGATATAGTAGCTTTATAAAGAATAGATTCAACTTCTTGTTTAGAAATGCCTAGCCCACCAGATAAGCTGGAACGGAGTTTTTTGCGCTTAGCCGAAAAGCCAGCTTTCACAATGCGAAAAAATGCTTTTTCACGAGCTTGTGGCACCAAAGGTGTGTGGCGCGTAGTCAATACAATCACCTGTGAATCAACTTTTGGTGGTGGCGTAAAGAATTCTTTTGGCACCTCTATACCAAGGTTTGTTTTGGCAAATACCTGTGCGCTAATGGCTAGAATACTCATGTCGCCAGGCCGCGCTGCTATACGCTCTGCTACCTCTTTTTGAACTAACAGCACAGCTACTCTCGGTTTGTTCGTTGCGGTCATAAGCAGCTGAACGATCTTACTGGTGATGTAATAGGGAACGTTCGCCACAACCACGTAGTCTTTAGGAAGCCCCTCAAGATCGAATGAAAGTATATCCTTGTTCACAACCTTGAGGTTCGTACCAGGGAACTGGCCCGGTAACTTATGTGCCAAATCTGTATCAAATTCTACGGCTATAACGTTTTTTGCACGCTTTAAAAGTTCTGACGTTAAGGTTCCTAGGCCTGGACCGATTTCGAGTACGGTATCGTTTTTAGTGATAGTGGCCGCATCGGCAATCTCACCTAGCACAAACCTGTCTGTGAGCCAGTGCTGTCCAAGTTCTTTTTTAGGTCCGCTCATGCCTACAGTCTACCGGTAAATATCTTGTAGCCCTTGCGAACGACTACAGCTTGGCCATGGGTTCCACCCGCGACGTTGATAGGTAAGCCATGCTTTTTCGTCTTGCACGGATGGCGGTGCTTGAGAGGCATTTGAATAACCGCCATACCCACCCCATGTTTGGATATCGAATTGGTATGCTCCGTAGTAACCATTGCCCGTATTTGAGGTATAGCTTCCCTCGCAGCTTCGTAGTCGTGCCAGCGCCTCGGCAAAGCTGCCGCTAAACGTATTGGTTGATTTAGCACCAACCGTTTCTACCTGAGTAACTGGCTGTGCGGTAACGACGGTCTGAATAGCTGTCCGGCTGACTTCCTTACCGTCTTGCATGACAATCTCATAAGTAACCATTTTTTTACCTTTTTGGCCGGGGGTAGTGATTTCTTTATAGCCGATTTCTCGGTTGGCGTCTTTGATTTGCTGAACTTCAAACTCAACTTGTTCCTCCTGGGTAATAGTTTGCTTGCCATTACGCCAGATACTAAGCGACATACCGGACGTGATTATATCCGCTTTCTTGTGTGACATGTCATCTTTTTCACCCAGTACGATATTCTTCTCTTTCAGGAACTCACCAACGGTTCCGGCTTGGGTATATACGGTATCGGTTTTTCCGTACAGCTGCAACGTAATCGGCGTCGCGCGGTCGATTGTCATACGTAGGCTGGCGCCATCACTTACAAAGTTACTGTTCAAATCAACCGTCGCCGTATCTTCGTTTCGTAATTCAATACCAGCATGTGCGGCGATTTGTTTTGGTGTTTGGTAAGCGCTCATCACTAACTGCCGAACATTGCCGTCCTCGATTAAAACAGGGCGAGCACGGTAAATATTTACCTGGTATTGATTGGTGGCCAGTTCTTCATCAAGTCCTGGTTCTACCCTGTCGTTCTTGTCAAGCGTAATATGAGCTTGCTCAAATACTTTACGTAGTGAGGGTGCATCGCTGATAATACCGCGTGTGGAATTACGGTCATGAATCATAAATAGTCGTTCACCGTCCTCTAAAGCATGAGCTTTTGGAATGGCAAGTGCACCAATCACAGCAAGCCCGGCTATCAAGCCAGCTATAAATATATGAAGTGGAGAAATATAGTGTCGTAGTCTCATAGATAAAGCGCGTTTGCGCTAACGTGGAACTTCATTACTTCCACCCGGAAGCACTCGTAGTAGTATAGCAAAAATTAGCCGATTTGATAAGCTTTAAAGCGCCTGCAACCGAGCGTATTCAACATTCAGTTTTTTCATTTGGCCACTGTCGAACGCCACTGTCACGGCCATGCCGTCGACGTCGATTACCGTGCCGTCGCCAAACTGCGCCGATCGTACCCGGTCGTTAACGTCGAGGGTCATCTGTTCGGACTCATACAAATCGTCGCCCATTTCCTGGCGTGGCGTCATCATGGCACCAGCACCCATGTCCTCAAGGAACCGTGAAGGCGGATTGTACCCCCGTTGCCCAAACTGCAACCGCGACGCTGCAAAACTCAGGTGCAATTCCTCTCTCGCCCGTGTCATTCCCACGTAACACAGCCTTCGTTCTTCTTCTAGCTCGCTCGGGCCACTTTCGTGGATGCGAGAATGCGGGAAGATTCCTTCTTCCATGCCAACCATAAACACCACAGGAAATTCCAAGCCTTTGGCAGCATGTAATGTCATTAATGTCACGCTTGGTTCGGACTTTGACTCATCTGCGCTCGTCATTAATGCTACTTCTTCTAAGAAAGTCGGAAGCGATGCGAAAGTTTTAGCGTCACTCACTAATGAGCTCACGTTTTCTTCGCGGTCCTCGGCCTGGGGCGTGCCATCACGTAGGTAAGCAATATATCCGCTTTTATCAAGTAGCGTTTGTATGATTTCACCTGGTTCGTCATCAAGCTGGCACAACTCCTGCAGCAGCACCCCTAGCTTCGTAAATGAATTTTTAGCACGCGGGGTTAATCCATTGATTTCCTGTACCCGCTGCAACGCTTCAATGATTGTCAGGCCGCTGCCACCTTGCCAGCTCAAAAATCGCTCCAAACTACTTGGCCCTAACCCCCGACTAGGAACATTGGCAATTCGTGAAAAACTCATCCGATCATTGGGTTGATACATGAGCCGCAAGTAGGCAATGACATCTTTGATTTCTTTGCGGTCATAAAATCGCACTCCACCTACGATTTGGTAGGGCACCCTGGCTTGGAGTAACGCACGTTCCAGCGTGTAGCTTTGGGCATTAGTACGATACAACACGGCGAAGTCACTCGGCGAGCGTGCACCAATCGCGGTTTGGGCAGAAATGCGACTGGCCACCAGCCTGGCTTCTTCGGCTTCGTCGTAAAGTTCATGCACCTGCACGGGTTCGCCATGTCCGCTATTAGTCCAAAGCTTTTTGTCGGTGCGTTCAATGTTTTTTGAGATAACGTTATGAGCCGCTTCTAAAATAGCACCAGTAGAGCGGTAATTCTGTTCAAGTTTTACTACTAAAGCACCGGGGAAATCGCGTTCAAAATTAAGAATGTTCTTAAAATCTGCTCCACGCCAGCTGTATATACTCTGCCAGTCGTCGCCGACGACGCAAATATTGCCCTGTGGGCCCACAAGGCTTTTTACAATGGCATACTGAGCCGCGTTTGTGTCCTGATACTCATCTATCAGAATGTGTTTGAACTGATCACGCCATCGAGTGCGCACCTCTGGCTGCTCATTAAATAGCCGTACGACTTCGAGCAATAGATCGTCAAAATCAAGCGCGCCCGCCGCCCTGCGTAAGACTTCGTATTGGTTGTATAATTTTGCCACAGATTTTTGGAACGGATAGTTCGCCGCTAACTCATAATCTTCAGGCGAGATCATATCGTTCTTGGCACTAGAAATCACTCCACTGACAGCGCGCGGCTTAATCTGCTTATCGGTTATTGCCAAGTCTTTCATGGCTTGCTTTATCAACCCCTGGCGATCATCTTCATCATAAATGACAAAGTTTGGTTGAATACCAATCGCAGCACCATCCTGGCGGAGTAATCGTACACAAATACCATGAAACGTTCCCATCCACGGCATGAAGGATCTCGGAGGGGCTGGACCTTCAACCCCAGACCTGTTAGGTTGATTCAGTAACTTCCATAGCCGCTCGCGCATTTCACGAGCGGCCTTATTGGTAAAGGTTACCGCCAAGATTTGGTTTGGCCACAATCCCTTTTCTCCAATCAAATAAGCAATCCGGTGCGT
>CAZVUR010000019.1:0-13195 GCA_964629385.1 uncultured Candidatus Saccharibacteria bacterium
TTTTTTGAAGAATTGATAGGTATTTTTTTACCGTATATTTGTACGCTATATATAGCGCTTGCGATTAACGGCAAGGCATTATTTATTACTCAATGTATTCTAGTACGCCATGAGTCGATTTAATGTCTCCAGCGTCAGCTGGCTTTCAACTGCATCGGCCATGGCGAGTTCTTTGGCTGAATGAGTGGTTGTAACAGCCACGCAAAACATACCAGCGCTTTGAGCCGCCAATACGCCACTCGGTGAATCTTCAATCGCCAAGCAGTCTTTTGGGCGAATGCCGCCTAGCCGCTTGGCAGCCAACATATAGCCCTCTGGGTCTGGTTTACCCCAGGTTGTATCGTGTGCGGTGATAATCACTGAAAAATAGGGCCCCAGACCATGTTGGCTAAGAGCGATCGCGGCCTCCTCGGCACTAGAACCAGTCACAAGAGCTAATGGTACTGTGTTTGCTAGGTTTTTGATGATTCTTGGTAGTTTGGGATAGTACTTAAGCTTGTGCGGGGCAAGGTAAGTAAAGGCGTCGTGTTTTAACTCAAGAAGGCGAGTAACTGGAAGGACTACGCGCAGTGAAGCCGCATAATCAACAAACCCTTGCTCGTCGGTTTTACCGGCAAAATAGTCCTTATACTGGCGTGGCGTTAGCGATAGGCCGTAATGATGCAAGGCACTTTGAAAGGCTGCTTCATGAACAGCCTCGCTGTTACAAATAACTCCATCAAGATCAAAGCAAACCGCTGCATAGGGCATGAATTTATAGTAGCAGAATAACTATATACAACATAATTATGTAAGTTTGTTGTAGTAAATAAAATACAACACAATTATTTTTATAGATGAAAAAAGTATTTTATTGTATTTAAAGCTACATAAAAATACCTAAAACCTATTGATAATTTGCTTATTGCGTGCTACAGTACAAACAAGCTTTTATCAAACATAAAAAGCCACAGTAACAAACAAACCTTACCTTAAAAACTTGCCGAGCTTGACGATCGATTTGCTACTACTTAAGGCGATCGAACGGACAGTCGATAGCGCCATCTAGGCAACATAGAGAATTTTTGGGTTACCCTGTAACCCACGTACCTTTGTCTCGTTTGTAGCCTTATTTAATGATGCTATCGATGCTCCGAATGTAGTAATACATTTCGTTGAGTTACGATAAATCAGTACCGGCGCGCTGAGTTAATCCTTAACACTAGGGTCCAAACCAGTGGTAGTGACAACACTCAGCGTGTACGTGGAACATTTATCAAATCGGATGCTCTGGCTTTTGCTGGAGCGGTCAGTTGCCTCGAGTGATTGGCTGTCTACGACACACGCGCTTAATATTTATATTTTTGAAGCGGACTGTGATTTGTCTAGACGCTTGGCCTCTCACTCAGGCTTCCTTGTCTTTTAATGAATAGCGCGTGAGATGCTATAGTGAGGGAGTATGGCAGGAAAAACAATTGTTATTAGTACGGCGCTCGCAGCCGTTACGCTACTTCTCTTACTGCAGACGACGAGTCCTTCGACAGCCGGCCCATTGGGGCTCCTGGCTGTATTTTTTTTGATTTATATCATTACGCTTGGCATCACCACAGAACTTTTATGGGTTGGCTCACGGATATTTCAGGCTGTCGCGCGGCGATTTACATCCAAGCGGCCGCCAGGTAGGCTGCGACTGGCTAAGGCGTACTACTTTTCTACCGTACTTGCGCTTGGGCCTGTTATGGCCCTGGCTCTTAAATCTATAGGGTCGCTTGGGCTGTACGAAAGTATTTTGATTATCATTTTTACCGCTATCGGTATTCTCTACATTTCGCGGCGATCATCTCGTTAAATTATCCCGTTTTATCGGTGTTCCTTATGCTATACTTACAGGTATGGAACCTAAGCATTCGTCACCCGAATTCCCTATGCCTAATCCTGAGTCAATTCCGGATCAAGCCGCACCCGAAACTACGCCTGGTGGCGCTGAGATAGGGCATGAAAGACAGTCGTCAGCCGCAACTGAACGGGCATCTGAGCACGCGGCCCAGGCCCAAGCCAGTATGGCAGTGCAACCAGTTCCCATCACGCTCCCTACGCCTGTTATCACACCCTCTGATGATACGGCCCAAACATCGGTGGCGACTGATTTGCCAGCTGTAGCGGCAGATGATGATCTGATTGAAAAAGAATGGGTGGATAAAGCGAAACAAATTATTAGCTCGACAAAAGATGATCCTGCCCGTCGTGAAAAAGAGGTCGGGCGCTTGCAGGCCGATTATCTAAAAAAGCGATATGGGAAAGAACTTGGATCACCATCTGAGTAGCACAAAAGCGTAATAGGGGGCGCATATACAGTGGTAGGAGTATTCATCAGCATTTTTGTAGCAGCAGTTATCCTGCTGATTGCTGGTGCTGCCATATTCTTCCAATACCAAAAAACACTGCGGGAAGCCAAGAACTACGAGCGTGGGCTAAAGATGGTTCCGATGATGATTCATCTTCCACCCTCAAGCGACGATCTAGAATCTGGCGGAAGAGATGAGCGCGACGTGACCGAAGAGTTACTGAGCCAAGCTCAAGTCATGTATAACATTATCGCGTCGACCGCACTCAAAGGATTTAAAAGTAAAATCTACGGCCAGCGACACCTTTCTTTCGAAATCGTGGCACGTGATGGGCTCGTGCGCTACTACACCGTTGTCCCGGTGGTACTGGTAGATGTTATTCGACAAGCTGTATCGGCCGCGTACCCCTCGGCTCGCTTAGAAGAAGTGGAAGAACATACAGTCTTTAGTGAAGTGGGCAAGATGAGCGGTACAATCGGGGGCGAGTTCACGCTGAAAAAAGATTACATTTATCCTATTGCTACCTACCAAGAATCAAAACGTGACGCCAGTCGCGCGTTGCTTTCTGCACTCAGTAGTGCGGGACGCGAAGATGGCATAGGCGTACAAATTTTACTTCGCCCTGCACGCGAAGGTTGGACAAAGCGCTCAATCAACAAAGCGACATCCATATCAAAAGATAAAGGCAGCAAAAAAGGCCTGGCAGCCCTGGGATCATCTAAAGACATTATGGGCGCGCTTTGGAAACCGCCTGAGAGTTCGGAAGCTGGTGAAAAACCAGAAGATAAGCAGCTAAGTAATCTTGAGCGTGCCGAAATTGAAACAATTGAAGAAAAAACCCGTTACCCTGGCTATGAGACGCTCATTAGGGTTGTTGTAAGTTCAAACACATCTGCGCGTTCGCAGTCACTCCTCAAGAATGTTATATCGGCATTCGCCCTATTTGATTCACCTTCATTTAACGGGTTCAAATTTACTATGACGCGTAATATTGAAGAACTTACAACAGCTTACATTTTCCGTTTCTTTCCGCAGGCGGTCACAAGTAATATCTTAAACTCCGTGGAGCTTGCAACCGTCTTCCATTTACCTGATCAAAAGAATATTCCTACCAGCCAGGTGCAGCGCCAGATGAGTAAACAAGTAGACGGCCCAACAGAAATTATGGAAGAAGGGTTTTTGCTTGGCTATAACGAATTCCGGGGTGTTAAAAAGCCTATCCGTCTGAGTACTAACGATCGTCGCCGTCATACCTACATTATTGGTCAAACTGGTACCGGTAAATCTGTACTGCTTGAAAACCTGGCATTTCAGGACATGATGGATGGCAAGGGTTTTGCGTTTGTTGACCCCCATGGGGATTCGGTGGAAGCACTGCTAGGGAAGGTACCGAAGGAACGCGTAGAAGATGTTATCTATTTCAACCCAGGTGACATGACCAACCCAATTGGACTCAATATGTTTGAGTTTGACCACGAGGACCAAAAAGACTTCTTGGTGCAGGAAGCAATTAACATGTTATACGGTCTGTACGATCCTGGCCATACCGGTATTGTTGGCCCACGATTGGAGCACATCTTCCGGAATGCAGCATTGCTACTAATGGCTGATCCTGCCGGTGGTACCTTTATTGATATCCCAAAGGTGCTTATCGATCAAGATTACATGAAGAGCAAGCTGAAGTATGTCAAAGACCAAACAGTACTTGATTTTTGGACGAAAGAATTCCCAGCGTCGCAGCGTTCGAACGAAGCGGGTGAAGTGATTAGCTGGGTAGTGAGCAAGTTTGGTCCATTTATCAGTAACGATTCGATGCGAAATATTATTGGCCAAACGAAGTCCGGCTTTAATCTACGTGACATCATGGATGGCAAAAAGATCTTGTTGGTTAACTTATCAAAAGGAAAGATGGGTGAGTTGAATTCCAAGCTGCTAGGTATTATATTCGTTATGAAATTCCAGGCTGCCGCTATGGGCCGCGCTAATATCCCAGAAGACCAGCGCGTTGACTTCAGCTTGTATGTTGATGAGTTCCAGAACTTTGCGACAGAAAGTTTCGAGTCTATCTTAAGCGAAGCACGTAAATATCGCTTAAACCTTATCTTGGGCAATCAGTTCATGACCCAGCTAACCGATAAAATACGCGAGGCAATCATTGGTAACGTTGGTACGGTTATTGCCGGGCGTATTGGTGTAACCGATGCCGAATTACTCGTAAAGCGGTTCCAGCCAACCTTCGACGCCGAAGATTTAATTAAAATGCCCAACTATCAAAGTGTTACCAGTGTAATGATTAATAATATGCCATCAGCACCGTTCAGTATGAGTTTTGTACCGCCTATGGGGCAAGCCAATCCACAACTAAACGATGCGCTGAAGCGGCTGTCGGCAGCCAAATATGGTCGTCCACGAGCAGTGGTAGAAAAAGAAATATTCGATCGACTTGGTTCGGCCGAAAAAGAAAAGCAAGCACGACTTGATGCCATGAAAAAGCGCCAGTCTGGTATGTCGGGCGCTCCGACTGCGCCAGCAAAGTCTGGTTCGTCATTCTTGGATGAGTGGCTAGCCAAACGGCAACAACTAGCTACTACTAAACCCCAAGCCGCGCCAGTAGCTTCACCACCTATGCCTAACCCACCGCAAAACTCATCACCGGCTAATGTTAATACGTCGGCCCCAGCAAGCCAACAAGCTACGCAGCAGTCACACGCTGCCGCAACAAGCCCTGTACCACAAGCGCCAACTACAACACAGACTGCCACGGATGAGAAGCTCCAGCTGCGCGGTGATGATCAGAATTCACATGGTGAAGTTGCCGTTAAACTACGAGACTAGTAGATAGTATTATTAGGATTTTTTGCCAGTAACCATAATCCGAATGTAATCGAATAATAAACCGATTGCCCAGCCAACTATAAAGGTCGCAATGGTTTCGGTACCGCTGAGTGGATAGCCGTTATGGTTCGCGATCAAATAAATTAAGAGCGAAAGGGCAAAGGCAGTTACCGCCCCTGCTAAAATGGCATTTGGTCTGGCTACAGTGGCGCCAATTACTTCCGATGTCTTTTCTATAGTTTTTGTATGGATTACTTTACTAAAAGCACGAGAAGTGGGCGACATGTGCTCGCGAGCCTCTTTCATGGTTTTATTAAAGTTCGCCTTTTGCTTTGCCCGGCGACTTGCGGGGGTATCCCGTTTCTTTTCAGACGGTGAAACCTCACGTTCTTGTTTGGCTTCTTTTTCTACTTTCGCGGCTGCTTCAAGAGCTTCTTTCTTTGCTGCCGCTTCATCTTTTTCGGCTGATCGTTCAGCGTTTCGCTCACGTTCTTGGGCTAAACGCTCGTGCTCAGCTACCTCTAGCGTCTCTTGAGGTGTTTCGTGTTGCTCCGGGTTAGTTTGTAATCGTTCTGTCATAGTCCCCACCTTATTTCGAGTTAAACTGTTCCTGTATTTAGATTGCGGCGAATTAAGCGCACTTCTTTACCGAGCTGGCGTGAGCGGGCGTAGAAGTATACGACAACCGCTAGGAGGATGCCAGCAAAGAGCATGTTCTCGCGCGGACCAGTAGTAGGAAGTTCGCTAACAACCTGTTCAACAACAACTTTTTCAGGCGGGCATTGGACGTTGACCGAAACGGTATTTCCAAACGTATTCACCATCTTACAGTCGTAACTATCAGCGTTGCTTGTGCCTGTGTTGGTAGCAGGAACCACGTCGAGCATTTGAACAGCAATTGTGCGTGATTGTTTTTGGCCAGGTGCCAGGGTAAAGGCAGGCCAGCTCAGTGTTTTGGTGGTTTGATCGAATGTACCACCACCCTTGTCTATAAGTGTTGCATATTCAAGAACGTCACCAAGGTTTTCCGACATCGTGACTGGTTTGCTTGCCAGCCCCTTATTTTCTGTCACGATTGTGTAGCTTATTTTGTCACTTGAGCGTGCGATTACTGTACTGGCATCGACGTTGCCGTTAGTCATATTAAGACTGCTTTTAGTCATAATAATACTTGCATCGCAATCCTTGTCTTTGATCCAGATGTTTGGGTTGCCAGGGCACGGTTGGCAGTCTGGGTGGCTAGGTGCCAGGCTGGGGTTATATTGACATACTTCAGGTGGAGCAATTTTGAATGACTGCTTACAATCTGGGCCGCTGTGGTCGCCAACTGAGCTAGTGACCGTTAATGCAACAGTATACGAACCCTGCGTGAGAGTAAAATTATCAGCCGTTACATGCTTCTTATCAGAAGTAACTGGGATTTGCTTCACAACTTTTCCATTGCTGTTTTTAACAACGAATAGGTATTTCTTAATAGTTGCGCCATTAGCAGTTGAGGCCCGACCAGTTAGTGATACGGTGGTTCGATTAATTATGTTCGCCTCTACGGCTACGCAGGCTGCGACAGGTTTTTGATCAACCATGAATGAATCAACACAGTTTTGATTTGTTTTAGCGCCTTCAGAGGTTCGCACCGTCAGCCGAACCGTATAATTACCAGGGTCAGACGTTTCGTACACAAAGTCGTGTGAGGTTTGCTTGCTATCGAATTTTTTGGTAGCAATCACGGAGCCGCCGTGGCGTATATCGTAATCGTATCCTTTAATATCCGCGCCATCCTTTGTGTTGGCACGCCCAATAAAACGGAACCGAGTAGGGGATAGCTGATTAATAGTGAGTGATTGGCAGCTTGCTTCCGGGTTGATTTCACGAGGAGGCTTCGATGTAATTAAGTTGCCGCAGTCCATCATGATGGCAAACCAGCCGAATTGATCTGAGTGGCCTGTCAGTACTTTATAGGGTGGATTGGCGGCAGTCAGTGAAAGTGGGCGGTAGAAGAATGTAACGTCACCAGCACCGTTATTGAAGGTGTAGGAACGTTGCCCCTGGGCTGCGCTATAAAGGCTGGTTCGTGACCAATTGTACTTGCCGGGCACTTCGCCGGCGGTAATAGTACCTGGTTGCATGTGGGCCACTTCACTCCTGGTAATGCCTATCGAGGTGAATAGTCCAGCAATTCGATTGGTATTGTTGTCATAGT
Source organism: uncultured Candidatus Saccharibacteria bacterium (assembly GCA_964629385.1). GTDB lineage: Bacteria > Patescibacteriota > Saccharimonadia > Saccharimonadales > Saccharimonadaceae > UBA1020. Next base: position 7,360 of record CAZVUR010000019.1, read on the forward strand.
GCGCTAATAGCTCTTGTTTGCTACTTATGCCTCCTGAAATGAAATCAGCTGGGCTGGCGGCGTTTGTTGCCTCGGTGGGGCTAAACACGGTTAATGCCTGAACGGCGAGGGCAAGTGCTGTAAAGATGAGCCCCAGGCGACGCGTCGCTTCTTCTTTTCGCAGGCGCTTGGCGTAAAATCCGAGCTGACCAACCAGTGCTGGGCTGAAGCTTAAGTTTGAAACGATTCGGCGAAACATATGTTTAGTGTTTATTTACTACTGTTAGTAATCCTTTAGTGCTAGATTAGCATAAACATTGTGTTCAGTGCAAGCAATTTTAAGGGTTATTTTAGGGGACTTGAGTGAACACACATAGTTCGATATAATGTTGGTAGTGTAAAGGCAAAACTGCAGATAATAAGCCGAAGATTGAACGAGGGGAATAAGGTAGTGGCTAAACAAACAGGCGACTCGTATGATGGGTCACAAATACAGGTTCTAGAAGGCTTGGAGCCGGTGCGTAAGCGCCCAGGAATGTACATTGGAAGTACTGGGTATGATGGTGTTCACCATTTAATTAAAGAAATTGCCGATAACTCGATAGACGAAGCAATTGCTGGCCACGCAACTCGCGTGGATATTACTATTCTAGAAGACGGTGGAATCACTATTACCGATGATGGGCGCGGTATTCCGGTTGATAAGCACCCAAAAACTGGGTTATCTACTCTTGAAACCGTACTAACTGTGCTCCACGCTGGGGGCAAGTTTGGTGGCGGCGGGTACAAAGTTTCCTCAGGGCTCCATGGCGTGGGCTCAAGCGTAGTTAATGCACTATCGACAAAGCTTGTTGCCGAAGTCGTTCAAAAAGGCGAGCTATATCGAATCGAATTTGAACGTGGTGCAACTATCATGCCAATCAAAAAGATAGGCAAGACTGATCGACCAACCGGCACAACTGTAACGTTTTATCCTGATCCAACTATTTTTAAAGAAACGGTCACATTTGATTACAAATGGGTGGTTAATTACCTACGCCACCAGGCCTACCTAACTAAAGGTGTGTTTACATCTGTTGTAGATAACCGTACTGGTGAGCGCCAGTCATTTTACTTCGAGGGTGGTATCCAAAGCTACGTTAAACATTTGAATATCGGTAAAGAAGTGCTGGCTGAAGCACCTTTTTACGTTGAAAAACAGGTTGAAGATTCGATGGTTGAAGTGGCGATTCAATATAATGATAGTTACCTAGAAACCGTGAAGCCATTTGCTAACAACGTACTGACCCCAGATGGCGGTACGCACCTGGTTGGGTTCCGTTCGGCCTTGACCCGTACGATTAACGACTATGCACGTAAAGCAAGCCTGCTTAAAGAAAAAGAAGAAAATTTGACTGGTGATGATATCCGCGAAGGTCTAACCGCCATTATTCTCGTTAAACTTCCCGATCCTCAGTTTGAAGGCCAAACCAAGAATAAGTTAGGTAATCCTGAGGTTCGACGTTACGTGGAACAGGTAATGAACGAATACTTCGCGTATTACCTTGATGAAAACCCTGATATTGCCAAGAAAATCGTTAATAAGTCTGTGTTGGCGGCGCGTGCGCGTAAGGCTGCCCGGGCAGCCCGCGATAACGTTCTGCGTAAAGGTGCGCTTGATGGAATGGGACTCCCTGGAAAGCTCTGGGATTGTTCAAGTAAGAGCCCCGATGACAGCGAAATTTATATCGTAGAGGGTAATTCGGCGGCGGGTTCGGCGAAAGAGGGTCGCGACAGCAAAACCCAAGCAATTTTGCCGCTGCGTGGTAAGGTGCTTAATACCGAACGTGCTCGCTTAGATAAGATGTTCGCAAACAAAGAAATCGTAGCCATGATCCAAGCCTTCGGCGTGGGTATTGGTGAATCATTTGATGTAAATGGCCTCCGTTACCACAAAATTGTCATCATGACCGATGCCGATGTAGATGGTAGTCACATCGCCACCTTACTGTTAACGTTCTTTTATCGTTATATGAAAGAAGTGGTGGAAGGCGGCTATGTATATTTAGCAAAGCCACCGCTCTATAGTATTAATAAAGGCCAGTCTAAGACTTATGTATACGACGAGACCGAGCTTGATAAAGAGTTAGGAAAGCTTATCGAAGCCAAAAAAGCTCGCGGTACAGCAGTTGATGAATCAGATGATAAGGTAAAGCAAGCCGGCGTGACGATTAGCCGTTTCAAGGGCCTGGGTGAAATGGATGCCGAGCAGCTCTGGGAAACAACCATGAATCCGGAGAACCGAGTACTTATTCAAGTTCGGGTTGAGGACGCCGAAGAGGCCGATGCTATTTTCTCGAAGCTCATGGGTGATGAGGTAAGTATGCGCCGGAGCTTTATACAGGCAAGGGCAAAAGAAGCAGACCTAGAGGAATTGGACGTATAATATGGACAACGATGAACTAAACACAACACCAATTGACGATATTTCGTCTCCACAAGATGATGCGCCAACTGCAGGCTTAGAGCGTCGCACGCTTGAAAATGTCATGAAAGATAGCTTCTTTAGGTACTCGATGAGCGTGATTATTGATCGTGCATTGCCAGATGTACGCGACGGCCTGAAGCCGGTACACCGACGTATCTTGTTCTCTATGGGGCAAAACGGAAATCGTTCGGGTAGTAAGTTTGTAAAATCAGCTCGCATAGTGGGTGACGTGATGGGTAAGTACCACCCGCATGGTGACTCGGCTATTTACGATTCAATGGTGCGCCTGGCTCAACCATGGTCGCTCCGCTACCCGTTAATTCAAGGCCAAGGTAACTTTGGTTCGATGGATGGTGACGAGGCAGCAGCGATGCGGTATACCGAAGCCCGGATGGCCAAGCCGGCTGATGAAATGCTGGCTGATATAGATAAAGATACGATTGATTTTCGCCCAAACTTTGATGGTAATGAGCAAGAACCTGTTGTATTACCTGCAAAGCTTCCAAACTTACTCTTAAATGGGCAAATTGGTATTGCTGTAGGAATGGCAACAAATATCCCTCCGCATAATTTAGGAGAGTTGGTTGACGCTTCGATTGAACTGATTGATAACAGCGATGCAACGATTGACGATCTCCTCAAGCATGTCAAAGGTCCGGACTTTCCAACCGGTGCAACCATATACGGTGGTGAGCCAATGAAGCAAGCGTATTTAACTGGCCGAGGAAGCGTTATGGTTCGCGCGGTGGCAGAAATTGAAGAGACGAAAAAGGGCCGCCACCAGATTGTTGTAACTGAAATTCCGTATGGTGTAAATAAAGCAACAATGATAGAAAAGATTGCGGAACTAGTAAAAGATAAGAAGCTAAACGGTATTAGCGATCTACGCGATGAAACAGCTCGTGGGCAAGTGCGAGTGGTAATTGAACTCAAAAAAGATGCCTACCCAAAGAAGTTACTGAACCAGTTGTATAAGTTAACTGCTCTCCAAACGAGCTTTAATTTCAATATGCTAGCCCTGGTTGATGGGATTCAGCCTAAAGTACTTGGCCTACATGAGATGCTTGACGAATTTATCAAGCATCGTCAAGTTGTTGTTCGTCGCCGAACAGAATTTGAGCTCAAAAAGGCACGAGAACGAGCCCACATCTTAGAAGGTTATAAGATCGCTCTTGATAACATTGATGAAGTTATTGCAACAATCCGTGCAAGCAAAACTCAAGACGAAGCCGAAAAGAATTTGATTAAAAAGTTCAAGTTGAGCGATATTCAGGCCAAAGCCATTCTCGCCATGCAGCTTCGCCGTCTCACAGGTTTAGAGCGTCAGGCAATCGAAGATGAGTTGGCTGAACTTACTAAGCTCATTGCGCGACTCGAAGAAATACTTGCGTCCGAGCAAGAAATTCTCAAGATTATCAAAACTGAACTGCTTGAAATGAAAGAGAAGTATGGTGATGAGCGACGTTCAAAGGTAATTAACCACGAGCTAGGTAAGTTCAGTGACGAAGAACTGATCCCAGAAGAAGAAAGCGTTATTTTACTGACTGCTGAAAACTACGTGAAGCGCACACTGCTCAGCGAATATCGACGTCAAAACCGTGGCGGTAAAGGTAAACGGGGAATGACAGTAAAGGAAGAAGATGTTATTTATCAGCTTGTTCCTGCGAGTACACATGACTGGCTCTTCTTCTTTACCACTAAGGGGCGTGTATTCCGCCTAAAGGCATACGAGGTCCCGGCAGCGAGCTTGCAAGCGAAGGGTGTGGCTGCTGTTAACTTATTGCAGCTGCAACCTGAAGAAAAGATTACGTCGATTATTAAGCATGCCAAAGATGCCAACGACGACGGCTTCTTGTTCATGGCAACTAAAAAGGGAACCGTTAAGAAGACTCCTCTAAAAGATTATGCTAACATTCGCACCAACGGCTTGATTGCTATTAAGTTGGACGACGGAGATGAACTCCGCTGGATTAAGCCAACCAATGGCGAAAGCGACGTTATTATTAGTACAAGTGCCGGGCAAGCTATTCGTTTTAATGAGAAAGACGTGCGCCCAATGGGACGAGCGGCTCGTGGTGTACGTGGAGCACGCCTTAGGCCAAACGACACGGTCGTAGGCATGGATATTGTTACAAGCGAAGAACAGGAACTCTTGGTCATCAGTGAAAAGGGATTTGGTAAACGGACAACGGCGGGCAACTTCCCACCACATAAGCGTGGCGGTGTAGGAATCAAAGCTGCGGTAGTGACTGCCAAAACCGGCCCGATTATAAGCGTTCAAACGCTGGGCGAAGATATGGTCGACGCGATTATGATCTCGAAAAATGGGCAAACTATCCGATTAAGTCTAAAGGACATCAAATTGCTTGGTCGTACCACCCAAGGGGTGACAATTATGCGGCTTAATGACGGCGACAAGATTGTATCAATCGGACTCATGCCAGAAGCCGAACGAGGTGAGGAATAGTATATGGACTTGGCGGTCTCTCCTTATTTGATCGTCATTGCACTCGGGTGGATTACTGCTCAGGGTCTGAAATACGCTTTCGATGTTATTAAAACGAAGAAGGTTGGCAATTTCCGACAACTCTATACATCAGGGAACATGCCTAGTTCACATAGCGCTTGTGTAGTTGGATTAGCAACCGTTGTAGCGTTAATTGATGGAATTGGCTCTGCAGTGTTTGGTATCGCTTTTCTATTCGCGATGATTGTTATGTATGATGCGGTGATGGTCCGCCGATCATCAGGAGAACAGGGGATAGCCATTCAGGAGCTGATAAAACTTGGCAAAGCCAAAATAGTACTACCCCGTGCGGCCAAGGGCCATACCCCTTTAGAAGTAGCTGCCGGCGCAGCGTTGGGCCTCGTGTTGGGGCTAGTTGTGTTTCTGGCTACAAAATAACAGAGGAAAAGTATTGACGTATGCTTCGTGACCGAGTATAGTTGATATCAGTCTGTTCGCTGGAGGTCTGAACCAGAAGGCGAAACAATATGCGAGGTAAGCCAAGATACAACTATTGCCACGTGTGTTGATATAGTCAGACAATGTTCATTAACAGTTTAGTTGTGCAATATCATCGTCAGTTTATATATGTTTAAAAACTACCGGTAACGGAAGTTAGCAAACTTTTATGGAGAGTTTGATCCTGGCTCAGGATGAACGCTGGCGGCGTGCCTAATACATGCAAGTCGAGCGCCTGCACGATGCGCTTCTTACCATCTTTGCTTTAAGCGAGGAGTAAACACCCGGCAAGGGCTGTTTACCTCAACTAACAGAGATGATGCTTTACGAATATAGTTTGTGAAGCGCGGTAAGAAGGAGCGTAGCGTGCAGGAGCGGCGGACGGCTGAGTAACGCGTGGGAACGTGCCCCAAAGTGAGGGATAA
>CAZVUR010000020.1:0-12346 GCA_964629385.1 uncultured Candidatus Saccharibacteria bacterium
GCTCCGATTTACACATCGGTATATACGCCCGAAAAAGTACCAGCGTTCAAAAAATACGACGTACGCACCACTTACTTGCAAAACCTGCCTGGCCCACTACGAAAGCTTCATAAATTCTTCCCTATGCTGCGGGTACACGCATTTAAACAGCTCGATCTAGCCGAGTTCGATATCATTATTAGCAGTTCAAGCGCTGAATCTAAGCAAGTCCGTAAAACCCGCGCCAATCAAATACATATTTGCTATTGCCATACCCCCATTCGTTACTATTGGAGTCACTACGATGAATACAAAAAAGACCCTGGATTCGGAAAACTGAACTGGCTAGTACGGCTGGCAATGCCATTTATGGTTCCTAGCCTTAAACGGGCTGACTATGAGGCCGCCCAACGGGTGGATGTGTTCGTGGCTAATTCGAGTGAAGTCCAAAAGCGCATCACACGCTATTATGGGCAGCCCAGTACTATTGTGCATCCGCCGGTAGACATCGACCGGTTCGAACCAAGCAAAGAACGCGCCGACTACTATGTAACACTTGGTCGCCAAGTCCCGTATAAACACCATGACTTAGCCGTACAAGCCGCCACCAAACTTGGCATACCGTTAAAAGTGTTCGGTAACGGCAGCGAGCATGAACGTTTAGTGAAAATCGCCGGCCCAAGCGTAGAATTTTATACCGATCGCTTCGGTGACGCCTCCGATACGGCCGTTACGACCGCCTTGAACCATGCAAAAGGTTTCATTTTCCCTGCCGAGGAAGATTTTGGCATAGTGCAAGCAGAAGCGCTGGCTGCCGGTGCACCCGTTATTGGCTACGGCAAAGGTGGCACGCTTGATATCGTGCAAGATGGTGAAAGTGGCGTGCTATTTAGCGAGCAAACCGCCGATGCGGTCGCTCAAGCAATCAAGCGTGCCGAGACACTCCAGTTCCATCCTGGTACGCTGCGCCGAAAATCACGCCGATTCGACAAAGGGCTATTCATTACCAAGATGCGCACTATTGTGCTAAAAGCTACTCAACCGTAACGCTTTTTGCCAAATTACGTGGCTGATCAACGTCGTTACCTCGCTCGCACGATGCATAATACGCAAATAGCTGCAGCACAATATTAAACAGCAGCGGCGAGAGTACTGTTAACGTTGTATCGAGCCGAACAACCGCCTCAGCCTGTATGTCTTTTTTGCTATCTGTTATCACAAGGGTGTGGCCGCCACGGGCATTCACTTCAGTCAGGTTACTAATTGATTTTTCATACAACCAGTTATCGGCAATCAGCGCAACTTCAAAGAAGGTGTCGTCTACCAAAGCAATCGGTCCGTGTTTAAGTTCACCTGCGGCGTAACCTTCGGCTTGAATATAGCTAATTTCTTTAAGCTTCAAGGCGCCTTCAAGGGCAATTGGGTACAGTGTGTCGCGGCCAAAATATAACGCATGGTCGTAGCCCGCATACTGACGCGCCAACTGCCGGGCCGTTTCTTTGGTCGCTTCAATCGTACGTTCGATTTCTGCTGGCAACGCATCTAGCTCGCGGATGTATTCGGCCAAACGTTCAGTACCAACCCCTTTTGCCTGGGCAGTCACCAAGCCGAACAATACCATGGCGGCTACCTGTGACGTAAATGCTTTGGTGCTGGCAACCGAAATCTCTGGCCCAACGTGAACATATACTCCGCCATCAACTTCGCGGGCAATTGTCGAACCTACCGCGTTAACAATACCAAGGCAGCGCACGCCGCGGCGTTTGAGCTCGGTCAGGCAGGCAAGCGTGTCGGCCGTTTCACCCGATTGCGACACGATAAGTGCCAATGTATTATCGGGCACATGAAACGAGCGGTACCGTAATTCGGAGGCTATTTCAACGCGGATCGATATATCATCGGTAAATTGCTCGAGTAAATAGCTGGCAAGCTGCCCGGCGTAATTCGCCGTGCCACATCCCACAATCACGATATTGCGCACGGCCCGCAGTTCATCGTTTGTCATATTGATACCGCCCAACGTAGCGGCCATAGTATCTAGATGGATCCTTCCTGCCAGGGTTGCACGCAATGTCTCGGGTTGCTCATGGATTTCTTTTAATAGAAAGTGCTCGTAGCCGTCTTTTTGAATCGCCTGCATGTCGGCTTCGAGCGTTTCAACTGCTTTAGACAGCGGGTTGGCTGCAATGTCATATAGTTGGACTTCGCCCGCCTTACAAAGCGCTACTTCACCTTCTTTTAAGTAAATCACTTGCTTGGTATGGCCAATCAGCGCAGAGGCGTCACTGGCAATGAATGTTTCGTCGCCAGCCACACCGATAATCAGGGGGCTGCCGCTTCTGGCAACCACGATTTGATCCGGCGTGTCATGGGCCAACACCGCTATACCGTAGGCACCCACCACCAGCCGTAAAGCTCCTAGCACCGCATCTAACAAACTGGTTGAGTCTTGGTACAGCGAGTCAATCAAGGCTGCCAGCACCTCTGTATCGGTATCACTAAGGAACTCGTAACCCTTTGGTTCTAGTATTTGCTTTAGGTCCTCAAAATTCTCAATAATGCCATTATGCACCAGAGTAATCGCACCAGCCGTATGCGGATGAGCATTCTTAACGCTTGGAGCACCGTGCGTAGCCCAGCGGGTGTGACCAATACCAATAGTATCGTTAACTGGCGCTTGGGCCTGCAACCTGGCTAGTTCGGCCACCTTGCCTTGTGCTCGAAGGTTAGTTAACTTACCGGTTGAATTTAGTGTTGCCACCCCGGCCGAATCATAGCCACGGTATTCTAGCCGCTTCAATCCACCAATTAAGATATTTTGTGCCTCTCTGTTGCCGATATAGCCTACGATGCCGCACATTCCGCTACCTCGTTTCGCTTACGCTAATTCGTGACCAGTTTCTTGGTTGATTCTGGATGATGAATCGGGCTTTACATGTCCTCGAATATCCGTACCAACACCAAACACAAGCTCGATATTACACCTATGAGCCACTTCTGATTCAGGAATTGCTTTTTCAGAATCACGATCGCCACCATTAGCAAAAACTAGCTCATCATTGGGGTATCGCTCTCTTAGCATCCCAAGTGTTCTTATCTGGGTTGGGTCTTCGTCTACAGAAAGAACGACTTCGTCGACATCACGAAGTGCTCGCATTAACCGCATCCTGTTTTCTTCATCAAGAATAATCTTTCCTTTCTTGAGTAGTTGCTGCTTATCATTATTCACCACCATCACCAGCTTATCACCCATCTTCTTGCCAGCTTCAATCATGTCCAGATGGCCACCGTGTAATGGGTTAAAGAACCCGCTTTCAATAACAATTTTCATGCTAACAAGTATACACTAGTCGACTTCATTATCGAGTACAGGACGACGCATTAAAGAAAACCTTCGTAGCGTAATACCACTCATTGCTTTTGTGGCAACACGCAGCCTATATAGCGCCTGCTTGGGCACAAATGACCGCTTACCCATATAGACATCTGCGAAATACGACGAAAAAGCGACCGCTTTAAAATCAACAAATTTAGCAAACGTTAAAGTAGCGAGCCACACTATGGGTATCGTCAAAACCAGTGATGCCACCACGGCCGCATTATATCCAAGTAGGTCAGAGAACCATACAAATATCTGTGTGGTTACAATCCATAAAATTGGAAGGTGAACAAGATAAAGCGAGAAGCTGTACTTGCCTAGTAGCCTTATCGGCTTTCGCTGAAGCACATTTGCAACCTGAACGATAGTCAACACCCCAACCACTAACAATGTAGCTGCGGCCGTGAGTGACAGCATACGCATATCAATATTTAAACCCGAAAATATACTGAAGGGTGCGTATAACGTATGGCTTAAATCTTCCCCGTAAGGATAGCCGCCTAAGTACAAACTAATCGCAAGAACCGACACAAGTACATACCATTTCCTCTTGCCGGCCGTGATGCGTTTTTTTGTGTATATATCCGCAAAAATCATACCAATAATAAATGCCATAAACCAAGTATTGAACAGGGCAATTAGTAGTACTGCGTACACCAAGGCTCGATATCGCGAATCAGAAAAAAGGAGTAGAGTTGCAAAAACCATAAACGAACCCAGGAATTCAACCGCCATAGTCCAAAGTACTGGATTATAAGAATTTGCCCCACCTATAAACACACCAACCGTACCGTCGTACAGCGCCGTCATTATGCTTGGCGTAAAGTCCCACGCTTTAGCCAGCTGATCAGATTGGATTATCGCTGCGGCAGACTGCATGCTGCTAAGACTAAGGGCAATCAACGCGTAACAAATTAAGATAGAAACAAGTGCAGGAATCATCAATCTAAAATATCGTTTCGCTGCAATTTTCTTCAAAATATCAACCTTTCCAGTCTGAAAATAGCCAATACTGAGCACGAAACCACTTAATACAAAAAATATAGCAACCGCAAATGTACCCGACCAGAGCGCTGCAATTGGATTCGCATATAGATTGTCTTCAAATCTCATATGCTGGACTGATGCAATTGATGGCTCATTAGGGCCGTGAAGCATCTGCATATAAAAAATAGAGATGGCATGAGAAAAAACAACTGCTAGTGCAGCGATTCCTCGCAACCCTTCCAGTTCAAGGAATCGACCCCCACCTGTACGCCTGTCTGTTTTCAACTACCTTAATCCCCTACGTATTGTATTCCTAACATTATATCACCAGCCGTGCTAGAATAGCCCCGCTTGAAGACAAATATCGCTATACACGCTGTCAATAGCACCCCAGCAACTTTATGCCGATAAATTAGACTCATTTATTATGATGTTAGTCTTTGTGATTTTATACAATAGACTCACAATTTGCATACTAGTATACTAGTACTATGACTAAAATGCTTGTTACAGGTGGTGCCGGATTCATTGGGGCGAATTTCGTGCATTATACCGTCAAAAACCGCCCCGAATATGAAGTTACCGTTATTGATAAGCTTACCTATGCTGGTAACCAGGCCAATTTAGCACCAATTGCCGATAAAGTTACTTTCGTAAAAGGTGATATTTGCGACAGTGAACTAGTTGATAAACTAGTCTCTAAAACCGATATCGTAGTTCATTTCGCCGCCGAAAGCCACAACGACAATTCCCTGCGTGATCCATGGCCATTCGTAGAAACCAACATCATTGGTACCTACACCATTCTTGAAGCTATTCGCAAGCACGACAAGCGTCTACACCACATTTCAACCGATGAAGTATTTGGCGACCTCGAGCTCGATGATCCAAACCGTTTTACCGAAGAAACTCCGTACAACCCTTCAAGCCCCTACTCAAGCACCAAAGCCGGCAGCGATATGCTTGTGCGCGCATGGATGCGAAGCTTCGGTATCAAGGCAACCATTAGCAACTGCTCAAACAACTATGGCCCCTACCAACACATCGAAAAATTCATTCCGCGCCAAATCACCAACATTCTTAGCGACATTAAGCCAAAGCTTTACGGTACCGGCGAGCAAGTACGCGACTGGATTCATGTAGACGACCACAACGAAGCCGTACACCTAATTATTGATAAAGCGCCTATGGGCGAAACCTACATTATTGGTGCCGATAATGACCACGTGAACAATAAGCAAGTTATTGAAATGATTTGTGAAGTTATGGGCAAACCACGCGATTGGTACGAACACGTTAACGATCGTCCTGGCCACGACCTTCGCTACGCGATGGATTCAAGTAAGTTGCGACGTGAGCTCGGTTGGCAGCCACAGTACACCGATAACAACGGTATGATGGAAGCTCTTAAGTCAACTGCCGCATGGTACAACGAGCACCGCGACTGGTGGCAAGCCGACAAGCAGGCTGTTGAAGATAGCTACGCTAAGCAAGGCCAGTAAACCCTATGGCCGCAGATACTCCAATTCGGCCGACATCATCAAAAGTTGTTTACCAAAACCCTTGGATTACTATTCACGAGAACCAAACGGTTGATACTGAAAATAAGCAAGGCATTTACGCGTACATGGAGTCACGCGACTCTGTTGCCGTCGTAGTGTTAAACGATAAGAATGAACTTTATCTCCATAAGGCATACCGCTACCCTACAAAAACCTGGGGTTGGGAAATTCCTGGAGGCGGTGGCGATGGCGAAGACATGCTTGTGGCGTCAAAGCGCGAGCTGGAAGAAGAAACGGGTATTCTTGCGAGGTCTTGGCAAATTCTCGGCTCCACAATCGTGTGTAACGGCCTTATGACCGAAAAGCAAACCACTTGTCTAGCTCGCGACATTTCATTTGAGGGTTCAAAAGAAAATAATGCCAGTGAAGTGTTTAAAGATTATAAATTTGTTCCATTTGAAGAAGCCGCATATATGGTAACCCAGGGCGAAATCAATGACAATCAAACGATTACTGGTATTTACTTGGCCGAAAAATGGCTCGAATCTAAGCCAGGTTTTCATCTGTTATAATTATCTGTAAAGGGAGTAATTTGCGCGTGTCTGAACTACAACTACATACAACTGAAATTCCAGGCCTTTTCGTACTCGACTTGCCGCTTCATGGCGACAATCGTGGCTGGTTTAAGGAAAACTACCAAAAAGAGAAGATGGAAGCCTTGGGCTTACCACCACTCAACGTGGTACAGAACAACTTTAGCTATAACGAAGAGCGCGGCGTTACCCGCGGTTTGCATGCTGAACCATGGGAAAAGTTTATTTCTGTAGCTAACGGCTCAGTATTCGGTGCTTGGGTTGACCTACGTAAGGGCGATTCATTCGGTAAAACATTCAGCATTGAGATTACACCCGATAAGGCTATTTTTGTCCCCCGCGGTGTAGCTAACGGCTACCAAACGCTTACCGAACATGTAACCTACACTTACCTAGTAAATGCTCATTGGTCACCAGATGCTAAGTACACCTTTGTAAATGCATTTGACCCCGAAACCGGTGTGGCGTGGCCAATCAGCAAAACAGAATCAATCGTATCCGAAAAAGACGAAGCTCACCCGCTACTTCGTGATGTAATTCCTATGGAGGTTGAAAGCTAAATGGACGACAGTAAAATATTTATTGTTGGGGCCAATGGCCAATTAGGCACTGCTCTGCGCGGCCAGTACTCAAATGCAAAGTTTGCCGACGCCGATACACTTGATATTACCGATAAAGCATCGGTTGATGCATTTGATTGGTCGGGTGTCGAGATTATCTTAAACGCTGCCGCCTACACTAATGTTGATGGCGCCGAAACCGCCGAAGGCCGCGTGGCCAGCTGGAAGGTGAATGCCGAGGCCGTAGGGTATCTATGTAGTGCAGCACAACATCACAGTATTACCCTCGTACATATCTCGAGTGATTACGTATTCGACGGGACAGTCGTACCACACACCGAAGACGAGCCACTATCACCGCTGTCAGTCTACGGCGCCTCAAAGGCTGCTGGCGATTTGCTTGTCGGGCAGCTCGATAAGCACTACCTCCTACGCACCACCTGGGTGATTGGGGAGGGTAAGAACTTCGTACGAACCATGCTTGGTTTAGCCGAAAAGGATATTTCACCAACTGTCGTGGCAGATCAAGTTGGCCGGCTTACCTTTACTAGCGAACTTGTTCGAGCGATTGATCACCTACTTACTACAAAGGCTGAGTATGGCACATACAACACCACTAACAGTGGCACCAATAAAAGCTGGGCGGACATTACACGTGATATCTTTGCCTTAGCTGGACGCAGTGACTTAACTGTCACCGATACCACAACCGCAGAATATTTTGCCGGCAAAGAAGGTATCGCTCCGCGACCACTCGGTAGCGAAATGGACCTCTCTAAACTTCAGGCAACTGGCTTTGACAGCCGCGATTGGTATGATGATTTACAAGAATATATTCAGAAGGAGCAAGCATGAAAGGAATTATTCTAGCTGGTGGGTCTGGCACGCGTTTGTGGCCAATTACAAAAGGAATCAGCAAGCAACTGATGCCAATTTACGATAAGCCAATGGTATATTATCCACTTACTACCCTTATGCAGGCTGGTATCTCAGAGATTTTGATCATCACCACGCCAGAAGATCAGTCACAGTTCCAACGTCTGCTCGGCGATGGATCACAATGGAGTATTTCACTACAGTATGCCGTTCAGCCTAGCCCTGATGGTCTTGCTCAGGCATTCATAATTGGCGAGGAATTCATTGGTGATGATAAAGTAGCCCTGGTACTTGGGGATAACATTTTTCACGGTAATGAGTTAGATGAGTCGCTTAAATCATGTACCAATCCAGATGGTGGCGTTGTATTTGCCTACCAGGTGTCCGACCCTGAGCGTTATGGTGTTGTTGAATTCGACGAAAATTTACAAGCTGTATCAATAGAGGAAAAGCCTGCGCAGCCTAAATCAAATTATGCCGTAGTAGGCCTGTATTTCTACGACAACGATGTGGTTGAGATAGCCAAGAATGTACAACCTAGCGAGCGGGGCGAGTTGGAGATAACTGCCGTAAATGAAGAATACTTAAACCGCGGTAAACTTAAGGTCACGACGCTTGATGAGGGTGACGTTTGGCTCGATACAGGTACGATCGACAGTATGACTGACGCGACTGATTATGTGCGCGTGCTGCAGAAGCGTACAGGTCAAATTATTGGCAGTCCAGAAAAAATCGCTTACGAATCTGGATTTATATCTAGGGAACAATTAGCAGAAATTGCCGCCCCTCTTAAGAAATCTGGCTACGGCACTTACCTAGACAAGTAATCATTAGTCATGACAATACTCCTTACAGGCGGAACTGGCTACATCGGATCGCACATTGCGAGTGTACTGCTTAGTAAACAGCACAAAGTTGTCATTATTGACAATCTGAGTAATAGCAGTAAGGAAGTTGTCACACGCTTACTCAGCCTCCATCCAGGTGCAGATTTACAATTTATCCAGGGAGACGTGGCCAATAAGAAACTACTTGAGGATGTTTTTGCTATGCACCAAATCGATGGGGTAATTCATCTGGCTGGGTACAAAGCCGTAAAGGAGTCGGTTGACCAACCGCTACTGTATTACCGAAATAATATCGATACGACATTGACGCTTCTTGAAACGCTTAAAGACCATATAACAACCAAGCTTATCTTTAGTTCATCTGCCACCGTGTACGGAGATGCTCCTATTCCCTACCAGGAAACTATGCAAATTGGCAGTGGCATTACCCATCCTTATGGTAAAACCAAATTTATGATTGAAGAAATTCTTAAAGATACATGCGCTGCTAATCTCGTCTCTCAAGTTGCTTCGCTCCGTTATTTTAATCCGATTGGCGCCCACCCTTCAGGCCTACTGGGTGAACATCCAACCGATGTTCCAAACAATTTAATGCCTTACATTCAAGATGTAGCGACTGGTAAGCGTGATAAGTTGCATATTTTTGGCGATGACTATCCAACTCCCGATGGTACATGTCTTCGTGACTATATCCACGTAATGGATGTAGCTGATGCTCACGTGAAGGCACTCGAACACTCCAAGTCGGGATATTCGGCGTATAACATTGGCACAGGCCGAGCAACATCCGTTATGGAGCTTATTAAAGCATTTGAGCAAGTTAATGGCGTCGCCATCCCTTATGCTGTAGATGGTCGACGTGATGGTGATCTCGCTGAATTCTATGCCGATGTTTCGCTAGCTAATAGCGAGTTCGGCTGGCAGGCATCACGAACCATAGAAGATGCATGCCGCGATAGCTGGAATTTTACAAAACATCTGATGGAAAAAGAAGTATGAGTATACCGAACACTATTACCGTTCTTGGCGCCGGATATGTTGGGCTAACTACGGCAGCCTTACTCGCACACGCCGGATATAAGGTATATGTAGTTGAGCCAAATAAGGAGCGACTCGACGTTATTAAAACTGGCCGATCGTTCTTTTTTGAAGAAGGACTCGATTCAGTAATACAGCTTGCCCTGGCTAGCGGAACGCTTATTCCCACCGATTCTTACAAGGAAAGCGTGCCTCATAGCAGCGTGGTGTTCTCGTGCGTCGGTACCCCTGATAATCCCGATGGCAGCTCAAACCTTAGCTATGTATTCTCGGCCGCCAAAGAAGCAGCAAGCTTAGCCAAGCCAGGTACGATTTATGTACAAAAAAGTACTGTGCCGGTAGGAACAGGCCGGCAAATCGAGGCATTATTTAGTGAGCTTGGAGCAAAATTAGAGTACGTTTCAAATCCTGAATTCCTACGTGAAGGTACAGCATTGTCTGACACATTATTCTTTGACCGCGTGGTTGTTGGCGGCGACAACAAAGCAGCCGTCAACGCCGTTATGGATATTTACATGGACCTCGAACAGTACCGTGATCATATTGCCCATATTGCCGGTATTCCTACTAGCACGCGCGGCGATAAATACATTGCCACCACGCTTAATAGCGCCGAACTTATCAAGGTAACAAGCAATGCATTCTTAGCACTTAAAATTTCGTTTGCCAACTCGATAGCCAAACTAGCCGATAAATCCGATGCAGACGTAGTAGAAGTCATGAATGCTGTGGGTGCCGACACTCGGATTGGGCCGGCGTTTTTGAACGCTGGTCGCGGTTATGGCGGCGGGTGTTTTCCAAAAGACGTGTCTGGCTTGATATCCAGTGCTCTGGAGTACGGAGTTGATTTAGATATCATGCAAGCTGCCCAACAGGTTAACGCATCGATGCCAGGGTATATTGTAGATACCATTCAAGACGAAGCTGGCTCCCTCGCTGGCAAACGCGTAGCGGTGCTCGGCCTGGCTTTCAAAGCAGGCACGAGTGATGTTCGGAAGTCACCTGGCATAGCTATCGCCAACCAGCTGCACGGCTTAGGCGCCCATGTTACCGCCTTCGACCCGCAGGCTAACGATGAAGCAGCACCCGAGCTTCATAAAGACATTGCTCTTAAAAACTCGTTAGAGCAAGCGATCGAGCAAGCTGATATTGTTATTATTGCAACCGAGTGGCGCGAGATCCTTGATTATCCAGCCAGCTCGTATGCAAAGTTCATGCATGGCCAGCTCATGTTTGATGCCGTGAACCAATACGATGCCACCGATGCAACACTTGCCGGCCTTACTTATCTGGGCGTTGGCCATCACCACAAGAATTAGTTACGATGTGTTAGCCAGGCAGGTAATATCTGTTGAGCCAGCGGGCTATACCACGCTTCATGAGTGGCATGAATCAAGAATGAAGGAATAGCGCTGGCCAGAACGATAGTATACAAAGCCACTAGCATTCCCACCCATAGCGTCACTCGCCTGCGCGGCGCTGATTGCCGGTTGTACACCCGCTTAAAAATGATGAAATAAAGCAAGTAGGCGAATCCGACCACAGAAAGTAAGTACCGTCCCTGATGGGCATACGTTTGGCCACCATAGTTCAAAATGGTATTTAAGTTGAATAAAAACTGTGCGCCGATTAAACCCACTACAACGGCCAGCATGTAGAATTCTGGCTGGCCTTTGACTATACGTATATGTTTTATTTTTGCGAATATCAGCATGAGTACGCCTATAATGGCGGCAAAAATACCAGCAAGTTCAATCAAAAATGAGTAGTGTGGTATGTAAATATGCCCCATATACACGTACATTGAATCAAAGTAGCGCAGCACCCAATACGCCGGGTATCCAACTACGGGAACATATTCAATCGGGTCAACCGTACCACTGGCGAGTCGCTGCTTTTGGTTGTAGTTCCTAGCGTACACGCCAAACTTCATGCACGCTTCGTGGCTATGAATTTCTTTGCAGCTTGGGTTGAACGACTGGTACGCGGCTAAGTTGCCTATAATCCGTTCGGTAAATAGTCCGGCACTTATTATTAACAGCACTACTCCAAGAGCAATCTGCCATTTTTGTAACGTACCTAGCCAGCTCTTAATATCAATTCGCATCAAGTGCGTTAGCTGCCCAGGTTTTGATGCACCGTTATTTTTTGCATATAGTCCTACTGCAATCAGCCCAAATAATCCGGCAAATGGAATGTAGGTATATTTTGTAACTGCTAGTAAGAAGAACCACGTGGCCATCCAGTACAAATACTTTGCATCCTTTTTAATAAACAAACTCATGCTGACATAAAGAAATGCGAACCATAAAAGAAGTGCTGGAACATCATAATTTTCTGCTGCCGCCAGCCACACGAATGAACCTGTCAGTGACAAAGCAAGTAAACTGATGTTTTGAACGGCGAGGCTGCTTGTTACCAACCTTGTTATCCGGCGAAATACTAGCAGCGCCAGTACGCCAATCGCTAAGCCAATCAGTCGCACTACATAAATAATTGCCGTATCAGAAGCGTGCAATGCCATTGCTACTCGCACCGGAAAGCTTAGTGCGTAGTAATACAAATAGCTTGGGAACCGCACCAG
>CAZVUR010000021.1:0-12106 GCA_964629385.1 uncultured Candidatus Saccharibacteria bacterium
AACTGTTTGAGTTTTTAACGGCTTTCCATTAATAATCAATTCGTCGGCAGTTTGTTTTTCCACCTTACAGTTAAGCTCCACATGCACACCAAGCGAGCGAAGACGTTTGTAGGCACGCCGGCTGGTGGCTTCTGAACTGCGCGGCAACACACGGGGCGCGGCCTCAACCAGGTTGATCGACACTCGTTTTTTCTTAATGCCAAAATGTTTTCGAAGCCGAAGAATATACTCGCCTAGCGCACCTGCCAGTTCGGTACCAGTAGGGCCAGCGCCAATAATTACGTAGTGTTTTTCATCGTCACTACCATCGCTCATTTCTTTAACTAAATGGTCTTGGAGTTTGCGAATTTCGTCTTGTGATTTAATGCCATATGAAAAAACATCTATTCCTTCAATACCAAAGTAGGTTGTTACACTACCAAGTGCAAGAACGGCTTTATTGTAATGATATGAATCTTTCTTACCCTTAAGAAGTTGGGCCGAGGTGTCAATCGTTTCAATATAATCCTCGACCAATTTAACATTTGTACGGCCGGCAAATATGCGTGTAAGTGGCACCCACGATTGGCGATAATCGTGCCCTGTTGCTGTTGCAAATAGCGCTGGGTAAAACTGAAAATACGGTTTATCAGAAATAAGCGTGATGTTTACCGAGCTATCTTTTGCAAGTTCCAATGCGGTTTTTACCCCGCCAAATCCACCACCAACAATTGTTATGTCTTTTTGTTTTGTCATCCTTATAATCCCCTTAATTATTTGTATTGTACCCTACACCGGCACATTCAGAAACATATTTAATATACCAGCAACTGGGAATAGTAGAGTCAAAACCAGTGAAGCGCCAAAAATTGACTTGGCCCACTTGATGTCGCTCCCTTTCGTGTAGGCGTATACGTATAACCAATAGGCTGCGCCAGCTAGTAGTAGCAAGCCAGCTGCTGGCACCACCACTTGCAGGGTAATCATTACGGCTACAAATAACAAATACATAATTTGGTAAAACAATATGTGCTTTTTCACCACACTAAACGGCTTCACGACCCCAAGCACAGGTACACCCGCCTGCTTATATTCACTCCTGCGAAAAATTGATATGGCATAAAAATGCGGTAGTTGCCACAGAGCAATCAACGCGAATATACACCATGCACCAACTGTAAGCTCACCTGTCACCGCCACATATCCAGCCATTGCCGGTAACGCACCCGGTATGGCACCGATTAACGTGCTATGAACGGTGTGTGGCTTTGATAAAGTATAAGCAAACACATACAACACATAAGCGACTACACCAATTGCTACTACAATCCAATTAGTTAAAGCTGCTAATGTGCTAAAGCCTGCTATAAGCAAAACGGCTGCAAATACTAGCCCGTGCAGTAGTGGTATGTCACCAGTCACTGATGCCCTTGCTTTGGTGCGCTGCATATGTACATCGATTTTACGGTCAAAGTAATTATTTACCACGCAAGCCGAAGCGATTACTAGTGACGTTCCCACAAGCACGCCAATTATAGGCAGCCATTGCGGTATCCATACTGCAGCAAATAGTGCACCTGCAAGTGTATGAATTAAATTACCGCGCACGATGCCTGGTTTGGTAAGGGTGTAATACCTGCCTAATATTGTAGTCAACTTTGCCATTTAAAATCCTTTTTTATTCTGCTCAATCATATATTCATTCATGGCTTCGCCACTCATGCCCATACGATAATCCAGGTTACGCATTACCCACAGCGATCCGACTACAATCACCAGCATCATGATTAGCGTAAAGACAATCGTGAACGTGCGTGTCCGTGATCGGTCGTTCATGCCAAGATGCAAAAAACATACAAGTTGAATAAATAGCTGCAGTGCAGCGAGCAGTAGTAATACTGTCATCGTTATAGCATTTGATTCAAACCACCTCTCGACCACGATTACATACGCCATACCACTGAGCACCAACGCACACAGTAATCCAAAAATATACTTTCCAATGAGCGGAGTAAGGCTTACTTGTTTCATAGTAATGCTCCTAAATACACGATGGTAAATATGAATATCCATACCAGGTCAAGAAAATGCCAAAACAGTGAAAATAACGTTAATTTACGCAATGAGTTAGCGGTTACCCCCTGCTTTAACACATAGAGCACCATAGTTAGACCCCACACGAGACCCATAGTAATGTGTAGCCCGTGCGTTCCAACTAACACGAAGAAGGCTGATAAAAATGCACTGGTTTGCCACGATTGGCCTTCATTAACTAAGTGCGTAAATTCATATAATTCTAGCCCTATAAAGCAGAATCCAAGTACTAAGGTAGTAGCAAGCATAGCCAGGCCAGCGGCAGTATATTTAAACCGACATAGCAATACAGCAAGCCCGCAGGTGAAGCTACTTAGCAATAATATAATCGTTTCAGCCAATGCGAACCGTGGGTCAAACAGCTCGGAAGCAGAATCGCCGCCGGCTATATTGTTCCGTAAAATCATGTAGGTTGCGAATAGACTAGCAAACAAAATGATGTCGGTCATTAAATAGAGCCAAAACCCAAACTCCGCTTTTTCATATTTTTCTAATGTACGGGTCATCGTCTTACTCATACCACACTCCGCTTTTGATCTTCATGAAACAGTTCGTTGGCACTTATTCTATATTCACTGTCGTCATTAAGCGTTTGACGAATAACAACAACTATTAATGCCACCAAAGCAACTGCCACCAGCCACCATATGTGCCAGATGATACCAAAACCAGCGAGTCCTGCTGCAACAGCTACATACAAACCGGCTGCACTGGTGCGCGGCAGCCAAATGTCTTCATACTCATCTCGGGCGTATGTGGTACTACCTGTTTGTTTGCGGTGCCACCATTCATCACGATGTGTTACCTGTGGGATAACAGCAAAATTATAGTGTGGGGCTGGTGATGGCACCGACCACTCCAGTGTTCGCCCATCCCATGTGTCGCCACCCGTGGTATCTGCTAGTTCTTTGCGTTTTACTACACTGTAAGCAATTTGTAGCAGGAACATAGCCACGCCTGAGGCAATAACCAGCACGCCAATACCAGACACGATGAAAAATGGCTGCCACGACGGATCGTCATAACTATCCAAACGTCGCACTGCTCCCATCAATCCTAAAATATAGAGCGGGATAAAAGCTAGAATGAAGCCAATTTGCCATAATATTGCCGAGTAACGACCAAGTTTATCATGAAGCTTGAACCCGAAAATTTTAGGAAACCAATGAGTAATGCCTGCAAGCAAGCCAAAAACTACACCGCCAATTATTACGTTGTGGAAGTGGGCCACAAGGAACAGTGTGTTATGCACCTGAAAATCTAGTGCAGGTACAGCCATCAGAACACCGGTAACGCCGCCAATCGTGAAGGTGACTACAAACGCCAAGAACCATACCATCGGCGCCGTGAAGCTTATGCGGCCACGGTACATTGTAAACAACCAGTTGAATATCTTCACCCCTGTCGGGATGGCGATGACCATGGTCATGATGCCAAAGAAGGCGTTAACATTAGCACCTGCCCCCATGGTAAAGAAGTGATGTTGCCACACTACAAAGCTAAAGAACATAATAGCAATAAGCGCATATACCATGGTGCGGTAACCAAACAGTGTTTTCTTGGAATAGGTCGCCACGACTTCAGAAAATATACCGAACGCTGGCAATACCAATATATACACTTCTGGGTGACCCCAGGCCCATATCAGATTAATATAAAGCATTGGATTACCGCCTAGGTCGGAGGTAAAGAAGTGCATGCCCATTGTTCTATCAAGGCCTAGTAGCGCCAGTGTAACGGTAAGAATTGGGAACGCAAGCATTACCAGCACGCTCATTACTAGTACACTCCATGGGAAAATCGGCATTTTCCACATCGTCATACCAGGCGCGCGGCTCTTTATGATTGTGGTAAAGAAATTTATACCTGACATTAAACTTCCCACACCAGCGATTTGCAGTGACCATATCCAATAGTCTACGCCTGGCCCAGGATTATATTGCAGTTCAGTAAGCGGTGGATACCCCAACCAACCGCCATTCGAGAATCCACCAAATACGAGCGCGAAATTATTTAAAACCATGCCAGCAGCAAACAGCCAAAAACTTATAGAATTAAGCAGCGGGAAAGCCATATCGCGAGCGCCAATCATTAGAGGTAAGACCCAGTTGATAATGCCGAACACTAAGCCCATAGCTACGAAAAATATCATGATTGTGCCATGTGCAGTAACAACTTGTTGGAACATATCGGCATCAAACGGCCCCTGCGTATCACCTACTGCTACGGCTGTTTGCAATCGCAGCATAATCGCATCCGCGCCACCCCTTACAAGCATGAGAATTGCTACTATAATGTACATTGTGCCAATTTTTTTAGCATCAAGATTTGTCAGCCATTCAGTCCACAGCCATCTCCATTTTTTGAAATACGTAAGTGCCGCTACAACCGTAAGCACCATGAGTGGCATGCCCACTGCCGCACCAATTGTTGCCGGATCGGTTGGTAAATATTCGGTTGACATCCGGCCAATTAATACTGGTAGCCAGTCGCTCATTGAGTGTGCTCCTCTTGCGTATTTCCGTGTGACATAGTACGAGCGACTATCGCGTCGAATAAGTCGGCGTCCGCTACACTGTATTCACGCTGCTCACGATCTGTTTTCGGCTGGGCCAATTTGTCATACGATGCCATATCAAGCGTATCTTTTGTGGCTGCCGCCTTTGTGCGCCAAGCTGAAAAATCCTGTGCCGACAATACTTTTGCTTTGAAAGTCATTTTGGCATATCCTTCGCCATTAATATTGGTATTATATCCGGTAAATTCCCCAATCTCTGTTCCTTTGAGATTCAGTTTTGAATCCATACCATTCATGGCGTATATTTGCGAGCCAAGTGCCGGTATCCACATCGCGCTCATGGGCGCATCGGCGGTGAGTGAAAACGCTACCGGCCTATTAACCGGCATAGCTACATAGTTTAACGTAGCAAGACCATAGTCAGGGTAAATAAACAACCATTTCCACTGCAACGCAACGACTTGTACATGTATTTCATCGCCATTAATCCGCTTATATGGGTCGAGGCTGTGGCTCGTGTGGTAAGTCAGTACGCCCAACACTCCAATGATTGCAATTGGTATGCCCCACCATAGTCCTTCTAATACACTATTTTCGCTAAAATGCGGGTCATACCCCGAGCGTGTATTGCCCTGCCGGTATTTAATAGAAAATACTATCAGCAGCGTAAATACAGGCACGACTACGCAGGCGCTC
Organism: uncultured Candidatus Saccharibacteria bacterium; assembly: GCA_964629385.1. Taxonomy (GTDB): domain Bacteria; phylum Patescibacteriota; class Saccharimonadia; order Saccharimonadales; family Saccharimonadaceae; genus UBA1020. Next base: position 5,288 of record CAZVUR010000021.1, read on the forward strand.
AACACTAAAGCAAAAAAGAGTATTTGCCGCTGCTGATCAGCAATAACACCAGCGGGCTGCAGCACATCAATAGTTTTGCCTTGTAACAGCCATGCGAACACAGCAACAAGTACAATTGCCACAATAATTGGCACTCCGATGCGTACACCCCTCTTCATATGTGTTTATATCATAGCGGTTATGCCTATTGGTGGCAAGGTATTTTATAAGTTTGCTTGCTGTTCAGCGGCTTGTGCGCTTTCATCGGTGAAATCGATTTCATCTAAAGATTTCGTGGCAGCATCGAGGTCTTCTTGAGTTAAAATTACTTTGGCCGACGTTCCAGCTGATTTCGCTGTTTGATCGTCTGTGCCTTGTCTCATTAACATACGCCATCCAACAAATCCCAGTCCTACTATAAGAACAGCCATAACGATAATGACAAGTGCGATGGCGCCGTTGCTACGGTGATGTCGTGTAGGTGTCATGACGCACTCCCATCATCTGTTTTTGCTGCTTGTGCAGCAGCTTTTACAATCTGAATCAATTGCTTTAGGCTGTCGCGATAGTCGTTAAGGGCTTGATGCTTAGTTTCATGGAGGGATTTGATCTCACCCGATGGTTTACTTCCATCAACCTTTGTACACTCGAATGTTTGTGACTCAACCACTTCAACAGCGGCGGTAGCAAGTGCTTCTTTTTCGTCTACAACGCTCAGCGCTGCATCATATTCGGTACTCGCCAGGTTTTTACGGCTATAAAATTCTTTTACGCGCGCTTCAACATTTTGAATATGAGTCAGCCGTTCGCGCCCAAACTTTGCGCTGGCAGCAATTAATTGATTAATTTTATCCTGTCGCTGCTGGCAAAGCTCTAATCGTTTATCGCTCAACTCGGCTTTACGTTCGCTCCGAGCAGTTTCGAGGCGTTGCTTTAGCTCTGCCCGGCGCGCGTCGATTTGCTCTTTTTGGCTTATTACTGTTTCGGCTGCTTGGGCTCGCGCATCTTTTAGCTCATTACGCGCCTGTTCAACGTTTTCACGAGTATCGTTCATAGTCTTCTGTATGCGTGATTTTCCTTCATCCACATGCTGCCGAGCGGATGACGGCAGGTCATTTTGCCCTTCGTATGCCAAGACCGGGGTTGCAACACCGGCCACAACTACTGTTGCCAATGCCCCTATTAAGAATTTATTCATATCCCTCCTTGTTGTACCCAGCATTATACTGCATTAGCGAATCAAAATAAAATCCCGCTAGTGCTAAGCGGGATTATATTACCTATAAAAGTTGTTATTTACTGTTACGCTCTTCGCTGATGACACCTTTATGGGGACGTCACAATTCCTTATTTTGAATTTCTTTTTTCAATTATTTCTTGGGCGACGTTTGGTGGTACTTCTTCGTACTGTGCCAACTCCATAGTGCTAGCAGCACGGCCCTGGCTCATTGAGCGAAGATCGTTCGTGTAGCCAAACATACTAGCCAGTGGAACGTACGCCTTAATCAGTTTAGCGCCACCCGCTAAATCTTCCATGGCATCAATGCGACCGCGGCGAGAGTTAAGGTCGCCAATCACATCACCCATGAAATCTTCAGGAGTCGTCACTTCTACCTTCATAACTGGCTCAAGTAGTACAGGCTTGGCTTGCTTAATACCTTCGCGGGCTGCAATTGCACCGGCGAGGTTGAAAGCGAGCTCAGATGAGTCGACATCGTGGTAGCTACCATCATACAGAGTGGCCTTAACATCTACTACTGGGTAACCTGCAATCACACCACCATCTAACGTATCGCTAATACCTTTTTGAACTGGCGCACGGTATTCTTGCGGAACCACACCACCTTTAATTTCGTCGATGAATTCAAAGCCTTTACCAGGTTCGTTCGGTTCAAAGCGAACCCATACGTCACCGTATTGTCCACGACCACCGGATTGCTTGGCATGCTTACCTTGTACTTCAGCCGTACCACGAATTGTTTCACGGAAGGCAACTTGCGGTTCGCCCACATTAGCTTCAACCTTGAATTCGCGCTTCATACGATCAATAAGGATATCGAGGTGAAGTTCACCCATTCCAGACATAATTGTCTGACCCGTTTCTTCATCGGTGTGTACGCGGAAGGTTGGGTCTTCTTCAGCTAGGCGCTGCAGCGCAATACCCATTTTTTCTTGGTCAGCCTTAGACTTCGGTTCAACCGCGATTGCTACTGGTGGTTCTGGGAAGTCGATTGATTCGAGGGCGATTGGATTAGCTACATCACTTAACGTGTGGCCGGTAAAGGTTGACTTAAGCCCCACAACGGCCGCAATGTCGCCCGCGTGAATTTCGTCTATGTCTTCACGCTTGTCGGCATGCATTCGCACGATACGACCAACGCGTTCTTTTTCACCGGTTGCAGTGTTTAATACATAACTACCGGCTTTAAGATTACCAGAGTACACACGAACGAAAATCAACTTACCAACAAATGGGTCGGTAGCAATTTTGAAGGCGATACCAGCCATTGGCTCAGACGCGTCTGGTTTACGGCTAATTTCATCCCCAGTTTTTGGGTTGACACCCCATGTATCACCAACGTCAAGAGGGTTAGGCAAGTAGTCTGCGACAAGGTCGAGCACCTTTTCAACAATCACACCACGTCCGTCACCACCAGTTACTAGGTAAAAGTCTCCAGCTAATGTTCGCTTACGGAGCGCCATTTTCAATTCATCGGTAGAAATAGCGTCTTCTCCGCCTTCGAAGAATTTTTCCATCAATGCGTCGTCGGCTTCAACCGCTGCTTCAACCAGTAGTGCGCGAGCGTTTTTGGCTTTTTCAAGCATGTCAGCAGGGATATCACCTTGCACGAGTGCTTTGTCGGTGTAGTCGCCGTAGGTATACGCTTTCATGTCTACAAGGTCGATAACACCGTTAATGTCTTTCTCAAATCCAATTGGTAGGTGCACTGGTAATGCATGACGTGAAAGACGATTATGAATCGATTCAAGAGACTTATAGAAATCACCACCGGTTTGGTTGATCTTGTTGATGAAACAAATACGAGGCACGCCGTACTTGTTGGCTTGGCGCCATACGGTTTCTGTCTGGGCTTCAACACCCATTTTTCCATCGAATACTACTACAGCACCGTCGAGTACGCGGAGAGAACGTTCAACTTCGGCGGTAAAGTCAATGTGGCCAGGGGTGTCGATAATATTAATCTTACAGCCCTTCCAAAAACAGGTAACAGCCGCAGAGGTAATAGTAATACCGCGCTCTTTTTCCTGCGCCATCCAGTCAGTCGTTGCACCGTCACCTTCGCCACGCACCTCACCAATTTTGTGGTTTATACCCGTACGGTACAAAATACCTTCAGTTGTCGTGGTTTTACCAGCGTCGATGTGCGCGATAATACCGATATTACGATAGTCCTTCAATGGGACATCATTTGCCGTAGCCATTAGTTCTGTTTCCTCTCCGGATGAATTAGTAAATAATTTTTGCCATAAAAAATAGCGCTTCTGTCTAATTATAACACAGAATACTTGCTTCTTCTAGAGATAGAGACCGTAAAATTGCTCTGGCTCCTCAATCGACTCCACCTGAGTAGTTACCTCCATACCATGTGTTTTATTTACATTCCCAAGTGCATTTTGAAATGCCTTTATTTCGGTTTCGTTTGCTAAATCATTCCAGGCAAGTATGGGCTGACGACCTTTAAGTAAGGCATTAACCACAAAATCAGTAATATTCAGTTCAACTTGTGCCATGTCCACGTCAATCATATCTACTGTTGCATCTAATTGGTCTTCTGCATGTCCCGATGTGCCTCCGTAGAGGGCCCTTTCTTCTTCAGTAGGTTCAATCAAACCATCTGGAAATTTTGTATACCGAACATCTCCATAGTCAAGCCGAGCGATTTCCTCAGCGACAACAATCCCAGCGGGCATTACTGTTTGTCGAAATACGAATTGAGTATCATCTCCATCTGGATCAAGTTGAGTAATAATGGAATATTCATAGCGTTTTGACATATACAGATTTTTTCACACTTGCCGCCCAAACATCAAGCTTTAGCAATTTGGCTTTACCTGCATGATATACTGGCACTTAATATATGAAAATAACTTCCAAATCAACACAGCTATATTGTTTCTCGCCGCCCGTCATGCTTGCAACCTTTGCAATTGAAATTATTTTTGCACTTTATATTTTATGGCGATACAAATTTACGGCAATTACTCGCCTTATCGTTTCGCTCTTGGTTCTTTTGGCTGTGTTTCAAGGCACCGAGTTCATGCTATGCGGAGGTTTAGCGCTTGAAGGTGGCACCTGGTCAAAGATTGGCTATGGAGCAATTACGCTTTTACCCCCACTCGGTATTCATCTCGCCTATTTACTAGCTAATAAAAAGCCAGGGAAAGTTGTAGCATTCGCCTACACAACGAGCGTTCTTTTCTTTGCATACTTTGCATTTGCTACCCAAGCAATTTCTGGCCACACATGTTACGCGAACTACGTCACGTTTAATACTGCAAACGGCTCAACGATACCTTATACAATTTACTATTATGGCTGGCTATTCGTTGGCACATTTTTAACCTACATGTGGGCACCTACGCTACATAAGCATAGAAAAGCAGCCCTTTATGCCCTCATGACGGGGTATCTGGCCCTGCTTATTCCAACAACAACAGTGACTATTTTATGGAACGAAGCAATTGCTGGTATTCCAAGTATTATGTGTGGGTTTGCAGTTATACTCGCCGGTTTACTAACACTGAAAGTTGCACCTGAAAGTATAAAATTAAAGAAGACTCACCATAGTTTCCACTTTAAGCTACCTTTTTAATCATCGATAGGTTTCGAAGACAATGCTTGTGTGGTTTTTGGATATTTCTCTGGCGAATCACACATTCTTAATGCAAACTTAGCAATATCTTGCTCACCAGGCTTTAAGCCTTCCGCCTTTTGGGCTTCCCAAAGCACACGCCTCCGAAGTGCCTGAACAGGCATACCAACTAGCTGCCTGACGTATCCTATTCCGACTGTGTATCCGATCGCCTGTGCTTCCAGTAATGTAAGTTCTTCATTTCTCATACGAAAGCGTTCGGTCGCATGTATGGCCAGAGCCTCTTTATGTGCGATATATCTATTAGAAACGCCCACCACTTTTTCTTGCGATGGGCGATCTAACATGATGTGAATAGTCCTTCTGTGTCCAATATTATCCGCGAGCGAAGTGAGCGAAGGCACGGTTGGCCTCAGCCATCTTGTGGGTGTCTTCTTTCTTCTTGAAAGCAGCACCGGCTTCGTTGTAGGCATCTACGATTTCAGCAGCAAGACGCTTTTCGTATGGCATACCGCTACGTGCACGAGCACTTTGTACCATCCAGCTGTACGCGTAGTGCAGTTGGCGGTGTCCCTGAACTGGGAATGGAATTTGGTAGTTAGCACCGCCTACACGTCGGCTCTTAACTTCGAAGTTAGGACTAACGTTCTTGAGTGCCTTTTCAAAGACTTCCAGTGGGTCTTCAGAGTTAAGCTTTTTAGCAGCTTCTTCAAGTGCATTGTACACGGCACGCTCAGCAACGAGCTTTTTGCCATCTAACATAGACTTATTGATAAGGCGCTGAACTAGCACGCTCTGATATTTACGATCAGGTTTTAGCTCACGCTGGAGCTTTTTGGTGGCTTTACGAGGCATTACTTAGACTCCTTCTTTGTACCGTACTTAGAACGGCCCTGTTGGCGCTTTGCAACACCTTGGAGATCGAGTGCGCCACGAACGATGTGGTAACGGACACCCGGAAGATCTGGTACACGACCACCACGAACAAGCACAACGGCGTGTTCTTGTAGGTTGTGACCTTCACCACCAATATATGCCCACACTTCTTGCTTGTTTGTTAGGCGCACACGTGCAACCTTACGAAGCGCTGAGTTAGGCTTCTTTGGTGTTTTAGTAGTTACCTTCACACATACACCACGCATAAGCGGAGCGTTTTGCTGGTAGTAACGCGTTTTTAAGGCGTTATGGATTGTGCCAAGCGCAGGACTCTTTGATTTCTTCAAAGCAGTCTTACGAGGCTTGCGTACCAATTGGTTAATTGTTGGCATATTAAATGCAAACTCCCATAGTTTTATTAATATAATCGTTTACGGTTAAGGCGTTCAGCGTTGCCTTGGGCCGTCTTTGTCTCTCTTGCTAAAGGAGAGATGAAACTCTTAACTAGATTTTAACAGAATAGCTATGACTTGTCTATACTACGCCGCTTCTGGTATACCATGGATCTCACGAGCGGTTTTTACGGCATCACTTAAAGCGTCGAGTGCCACTCGTTCGCTAGAACATACTATGTACACGCTCAACACCCCGGCTTCACTGTCCCAATTATGCACAGCCTCATTGAAAAATAAGCCAGTCGCTCGGGCAATCTGGCCATCAAGATATCCCGCTACCATTTCAGCTTCTGCCTCTTCTAAGCGAGGAGATTGAAAGTGAAACGATATACTTTTATTATCCATATCTTACTATTATATCATTTTATGACTTAAAAGTAAATAGCCCCACTTACGTAGGGCTACTTACCAGTAGCTGCGCTCTAACTAGGCAGCTAGTTCAACGTCTTCAGCGATTTCAGAAGAAAAATCTTCCTCTTCTTCTATTGCCTCTTCGGCGCCAGTTCCTACTGGAATCTTACGACCGATAATAACGTTTTCTTTTAAACCATGTAGGTGGTCTGCTCGCCCACTAGTAGCAGCATTGATGAGCACACGAGTCGTATCCTGGAATGACGCGGCAGATAGCCAGCTGTCGCTCCAGATAGACACCTTGGTAATACCAAGTAGCAGTT
>CAZVUR010000022.1:0-9425 GCA_964629385.1 uncultured Candidatus Saccharibacteria bacterium
CAAATACATTAAGGGGAAAGAATGATTCTACTGTTTGGTCCGACTGGTGCCGGTAAAAGTATGCAGGGGCAAATGCTGGCTGTGCGAATGGGGTGGAAATGGCTAAGTACTGGCCAAATGCTACGCGATAGTAACGACCCCGAAGTTATTCAGGTGCTTAAAAGTGGCGACTTGGTAAGTAATGAACTTACGTACGAAGTGTTTGACAGTGCTGTTCGCCAAGCAAAACAAGAAAAATACCCAAAAATTATTGTAGATGGATTCCCGCGCACGAAGGCGCAGGCAGAGTGGTTGGCGCAATACTTACGACGGACCGGTGAGTCGATTGAGCAGGTGGTGGTATTAGAAGTACCAGAAGCCGAGATAATGAATCGTCTTAAAAAACGAAACCGCATGGAAGATACGCCCGAGACGATTGCCAAACGTATGAACATCTACCGCCAAAAAATGTACCCCGTACTTGGCACATTTGCTGAAGGTGGCATACGAATCGTCCATCTTGATGGTACCGGTACTGCCGGTGAAGTGCATGACCGGCTATACTCCGAGGTAATCGGCGATGCAGCCGCCTAAATCAGCCAGTGAAATTCAGGCAATGCGCGACGGCGGTAAGCTGCTTGCCACGATTTTTGAAGGGCTAAACAAACAATTGACTCCTGGAATGACCGGAATTGATGTAAATGCCTGGGTTGAAACTGAGATTAAGCGTCTTGGTGCCGAAGCTACCTATCGAACGAGTGAAGTTGGCTTTCCAGGCGTTATATGTATTAGCGTGAACGATGCGGTGGTGCACGGCGTGCCAACTGATGAGCTATTCGAAAAAGGCGATATTGTTGGCTTTGACCTAGTAATAAGCTACAAAGGCATGAAAACAGACGCAGCGTTTACTGTGGTAATTGGTGAAGAACCAGGTGGTGCGGTGAAACACTTAATCAAAAATACTGAACGTAGCTTGTATGCTGGGATTGATGCCATACGCGGTGACGGGACGCATATTGGGGATATATCTGCGGCCGTTGAAAAAGTACTAGCTGGTGCCAAACTTGGTATTATCCGCGAATTGGTTGGGCACGGTGTGGGGCATTCAATGCATATGCCTCCTGAGGTTCCAAACTACGGCATTGTAGGTAAAGGGCCAGTTTTACGGGCAGGCGACACGATTGCTATAGAGCCCATGGCTACGCTTGGCAGCGAGCGAGTCGTTGGCCCATTAGATGATGATTGGACGTATGCCACAAAAGACGGTAGTCTATCGGCGCATTTTGAACATACTGTTTTAATTACCGAAACAGGTGCTGAAATACTTACACAGCTATGATATGGATTCAGCTTGTCGGTATTGCTGCACTCCTTCTTGATGTCGGTTCGCTGCAATTAAAGCACCGCAAATATATTTTGGCTACGCAGATCTTAGCCAGCCTCACATGGGTAGGGCATTTTTTACTGCTTGGAGCAACAGCGGGCGCCGGCATGAATGCAGTTGGTGTGGTTCGTTCGGTAAGTTATTATGCTTTTCCGGGCAAAAACCGGCCCTGGTGGTTAGTATGGGCAATAGTCGTCCTATCGTGCCTGGTAACTATCGTGCTTTGGCAGGGCCCGGTTAGCTTGTTACCCATGGCAGCAATGATACTTGCAGCCATTGCGTTTTGGCAGCGTAGCGAACAGGCTATACGCCTGCTTCTACTGCTATGCGTTCCACTATGGTTTACCTATAATGTTATCTTTCATTCGTATGCCGGTATGTTGAGTGATGCAGTGGCATGCGCATCAGCTCTTGTGGCGTTATATCGATATCGGCATCAGGGGTTCAAACCTGCGTCTCCAAGATAAGTGCACCTGTTTAAATAACATTATCTGAGCGACATTCTTATGTTATATTGCAATATAAAAATTCCTCATTCAATGTAACGGGCAAGCATGTTTCATGCTCACTTCGTTATGTTATAATCATGCTTATGCAAGAGAATTCCAGGTACGCTGTTGGTATAGACATAGGAACATCGAAAATCCGTTGTGTGGTGAGCCATCTCGATGGTGAAAGCGGCACACCAACTGTTGTTGGAGTTGGTACCGCACCGAATACTGGCATGCGAAAAGGCGTGGTTGCTAATTTGCAGGGCCCGGCTTCGGCAATTGATACTGCACTGGGGGAAGCCGAACGCATGAGCGGCTACCAAGTAGACTATGCGACGGTCAGCATTAACGGATCTCATATTTTGAGCGTAAAAACAGATGGTATGATCGCAGTTGGTGCGATGGACCATGAGATTACTCATGACGACTTGCTACGCATTGAAGACGTAGCGACGGTGGGTAAAATTCCAGCCAATCGCGAAATTCTAGAAGTTGTACCACATAGTTACCGACTTGATGGCCAGGATAATATTAAAGATCCACTTGGCATGACTGGTACACGGCTCGAAATTCGCGCCAATGTTGTTTCTGCCTTAGCACCCCACCTTCATAACCTGCAAAAGTCGGCAGAGATGGCTAAATTAGATGCGCATACAGTAATACCGAGCGTGCTGGCCGGTGCCAAAGCGGTACTTAAAGAGCAGCAGCTTGAAAACGGTGTGGCTGTGATTGACCTTGGAGCGACCACCACCGGTGTGGCGGTATTTGAAGAAGGTGATTTACAATATGTTGGTGTCATACCTGTTGGTGGTGCCAATATTACGAACGACTTAGCAATAGGCCTAAAGACAGACCCAGAAATTGCCGAAAAAGTGAAGTTAGCGAACGCTGTTGCGACTGGTCATGAAGCTAACGAAGGCATAAACGTAAAAGACGGTGAAGAAGTACATACATTTAGCAGCAATGAAATCGATGAAATTGTTGAAGCCAGACTCGAAGAGATCTTTGAAGCGGTGGAAGGTGAACTAAAAAAAGCTGGTCGTGCCGGACAATTACCTGCTGGTGTGGTATTAATCGGCGGCGGCGCGAACATGAAGAAAATCGCTGAATTCGCCAAGCAAAAACTCGGCTTGGCCGCGCGTGTAGGTAAGGCATCTGGACTTGGCGGCGCGGTGGATTCCATTGAACAACCAGAGTATGCAGTTGCCTGCGGATTAATGTTGGTGGATGGCGAAGGCCAGAGCCACAACAGAGGTAAAAACGCTACTCATTCTGGTAAAATCGCTGGCAAAAATGCAAAAGATTCACTTAAAAAAGCTTCGCACGGTGCGAAAAAATTCCTCGGCAGATTCAAGGTTTAATTTTCGTGTTCGTGAGTGGTATACTAAAATGAGTAAACATTTTGAATAGGGAAGAAACGAACTAAAAATCGTTTCAAGCAAGCAGGAAAGAGGACAAGGATAATGCCTGAAGTAAAACCAAGCGAAATCCAGACGTTTGCCAGTATAAAAGTGGTTGGCGTTGGTGGGGCCGGTGGCTCAGCCGTGAATCGCATGAAAGATGCTGGCCTGCAAGGCGTGCAGTTCATTGCGATGAATACTGATGCCCAAGCACTCCATAATTCGAAAGCCGATGTAAAAATACATCTTGGCAAAGACGCGACCGGCGGACTTGGTGCCGGTGCGGATCCATCTGTGGGTGAAAAAGCTGCCCAGGAATCGCGTGACGAAATCAAAGAGGCCTTGCAAGGCGCAGATATGGTATTCGTTACTATCGGTGCTGGCGGTGGTACCGGTTCGGGGGCGGGCCATATCGTGGCCGAAGTCGCTCGGGAACTTGGTATCTTGGTAGTTGGTGTTGCCACGAAACCATTTAGTTTCGAAGGTGAAAAACGCCGAGTAAATGCCGATTGGGCAATCGCTCAGTTGGGTCGCCAGGTAGATACATTGATTACGATTCCAAACGATCGATTGCTGCAAACAATCGACCGCCGTACGCCACTGCTTGAAACATTCAAAATTGCCGATGACGTGCTGCGACAAGGCGTGCAAGGTATCTCTGAGCTTATTACCGAACATGGGCTGATTAACCTAGACTTTGCCGACGTAAAGGCTATTATGAGTAACGCTGGTAGCGCACTCATGGGTATTGGCCGGGCCAGCGGCGATGACCGAGCGGCTCAAGCTGCCCAACAGGCCATTGAATCGCCGCTTATTGAAGTGTCGATTGATGGCGCCAAGGGTGTGCTATTTAACGTGACCGGTGGTTACGACATGAGCATGAGCGAAATTCAAGAAGCTGCCGAAATTATTACCAGCGCCGTTTCACCAGATGCGAATATCATCTTTGGTGCCACCCTAAAGCCCGAGCTTGAAGACGAACTAATCATTACCGTGATTGCAACCGGATTCGACAGCGCTTTCTTTGAAGAGCAAGCCGCCAACCTAAATATGCCAGGTGCAACAGTAGGCCCAACCGTCGAGAGCCCAGCTATAAGCCAAGTGGATGAAAAGATGGTTGAGTCTGTAAATCTGGAACTCGATAAAGAAGATACATCTGGAAGCTTTGCCGACGACAGTAACGGTACCGCTATTTGGAACCAGCCAGAAGAAGATGACGACGACACACCAGCGTTCCTGCGCCGTCGTAAAAAGAAGAAAAACGATAACGAATAGGAGGGTGCAGGCATATGCCAGCTCCACTAAATATTGGTGACAGCCGCGTTTTAGAGTCGCGTGAAGTTGGTGATGGCAAGACAATTCGCCGACGCCGTGAATCTGCTGACGGAAGACGTTTCACCACTTATGAACGGATAGAAAAACCTAACTTGGCGGTTATAAAAAAAGACGGTAGCCGTGAATTATTCGATCGGGACAAATTAACCGGTGCGATTAAACAATCGGTTGGAAAATTCTTCTCGAGCGAAGTTGAAGTTGAAGAAATTGTTACCGATGTAGAAGATGCCATATATAACCTAGGTGAAAGTGAAGTGTTTTCTAAACAAATCGGTGCCATGGTGCTTGATAAGCTTGAAGAACGCAACCAAGTGGCATATGTGCGCTTTGCCAGTGTGTTCCATGATTTTCAAACATTAGATGACTTCGTAGAAATACTGGCTAAACGACAAAAACAACATGAGTAGAGTAGTAGTTGTCTACAAACCCAACAGCGAATACGCTCGAATCATAGAAGATTATATTCGTGACTTTTATCGCCAAACTGGGAGGCAGCTTGACACCTTAGATCCAGAAACTCGCGAAGGTATCGCCTTTTGTGAGACGTATGACGTTATAGAATATCCTAGCATAGTTGCCGTATCTAACGATGGGCAAGTGCTCAATAGCTGGCGAGGCTTACCACCACTGCCTACCATGAGTGATTTGAGTTATTATAATATGTAAGGAAAATAGCATGAACCGAATCGTAGCGTTTTTTAGCCATAAAGATAAGAATTTACGAGATAATCGTTGGATTTTTACCAGTATGCTTATTGGTTCGCTACTTAGTTTGTTGGCGGCGTTCGTGCTATCGGTAGAGGCGTTTCATCTTGCAAAAAATCCAGATGCTAGCTTGAGCTGTAGTGTAAATGTGGTACTTAACTGTGCCACCGTGGCAAAGCATCCGAGTGCCGAAATGCTTGGTTTTCCAAATAGTTTCTTTGGTATGATGGCCGAGCCAGTCGTTATTACCGTGGCTATTGCGGGACTGGCCGGCATTAAGTTCCCGCGCCGTTTCATGCAATGGGCGCAGGTTGGGTATACTCTGGGGCTACTATATGCCCTGTACCTATTCGGAATAAGCTTCTTTATCATTCAGGCATTATGCCCTTGGTGCTTATTGGTAACATTGACAACCATATTGGTATGGTTCTCAATTACCCGCTATAACATACGTGAGAAAAATTTACCTTTTTCTAAATCGTTGCAACACACCTTACACGAATATACAAAAAAAGATTACGATAAAGTGGTGATGCTTGGACTTATCGTAGTTATCATAGCAGCAATAATCGTAAAGTACGGCGATGGGCTTTTTAGCTAATACACCTCAAGTGCGCTACTCAACAGCCGGGCTTATTATCTTTGTCTGTGGGTATGTATCGGCCCTGATTAGCGCGTACAATTTTTATCAAAAGCCGGTAGAGCCGGTTCTATTCGTTGTATGCGTCAGCCTAGTGGCACTACTGTTCATGTCGCTCGTATTTGTGGTATCTCAGTGGGTAAAGCGAACCGACGTGGTTGATATTGCTTGGGGCCTCGTTTTTATTGTGATAGCTCTGACAAGTTGGCTACTTAGTGCTCACCAGATACTGTTCGGCTGGAATATTCAAACCGTCACTTTGCTGCTGGTGACAGTGTGGGCATTACGCCTCAGTATTACGTTGTTTATTCGAGTTACTCATCGGCCAGAAGATAAACGCTACGTTGAACTTCGTAAGAAGTGGCGTGGTGGCCAAGCTCTTAATACCTACATTCGGATTTTCCTTGTACAGGCTTTATTGGCGGTGGTCGTATCAGCCGCAGCAATTATTGTTTTTGCATCGCCACTTCAGCACCCAGACGTATACACGTACGTTGGTGTGGGTGTATGGGTTGTGGGCTTTTTATTCGAAACGGTGGGGGACTGGCAGCTTAAACGCTTTGCAAGTGACCCTAACAATAAAGACAGAGTGCTAAATACAGGGCTATGGAAATATACACGCCATCCGAACTATTTTGGTGAAGCTACTATGTGGTGGGGAATTTATATAATCGCTCTGTCTACACTTTTTGGTTGGTCAGGCATTGTTTCTCCGGTCGTTATTACGTTCTTGTTGCTGTTCGTCTCTGGCGTACCTATGGCTGAAAAGGCTCTAATGAAGCGCCAAGGCTGGAAAAGCTATAAAGCACGGACTAGTAAGTTTATACCTTTGCCACCACGTGAATAATTCTATTACTATTTTTACAACAAGTTCTGACTAGCCAGTTACTCTTGTGAAGAGTATGATAGCTTTCATTATGAGTATGCAAAGACGAATCTACGATGCAAGTGCAAGCTGGGATCAAAAATATAATGATACTATTGTCGATTATGGCCTTCAGATTGAAGCCTACTGGCAGCGATTAAGAGAGCGTGTTGGTGCAAGAATGGGCAATAAAGTGGCAAGTAATGTAGTATATGTTGATTTTTCGGCACAAGATACTGCGCCTACAGAGATACCAGCCACTCTTGAAGTTGGCCAGATAAACTAGTACAATACCGATTAGAAACGTCTGAGTGGTTATCAGCCACGAGTTTTGGGAAGAACAGGAAACTTAGTAGAACCCAACGCGAACGCGGCGTCATAGCGATTAAATAAGTGCTAAGAGTCTCTTCTTAGAAACTGGATGGTACCGTCCGAGAGCCCTTTCGGATTCCAGTGTCTAGGAAGGGATTTTATTTTGGAGAAGTAATGGAAAAGGAATCAAAGCCAAAATTCAGCATTCGTCCTATGCAAGAAGCAGATATTGATGAAGCTACAGAAATGCGCCTTCAATCATGGCTTGATACCTATCCAAACGATGACTATGGCGTGACGCGTGAATGGGTTGAACAGCGCAATCAAATCCAGCGTTCAGATGAAGTGAATGCAAAACGGCTGGAGAAATTTCGTCAAGGAAGGCATAACGGCACAAGCAATGGCTGGGTTGCTAGGGATAATGAGGGCAAAATCGTTGGGGTGACAACTCCTTACGTGGATAATGATGGCATACAGCACGTCGGATCGCTTTATGTTGATAAAACTCAACATGGTACCGGGCTTGGCTCTGCATTGATGCAAAAGGTCGTAGACTGGTTTGATCCTAGTAAACCAATCGTACTGGGGGTTGTAAGTTACAATGAGCGTGCTAAGGCATTTTATCGAAAATGGGGTTTCGAAGAAATTCCCAATTCCGAAGAATTATTCGATGGGTTAATTCCAGAAGTTCATATGGTGAGAAAAGGAGCAAAATGATGAAATTTAAGCACGGTACACGCAGGCGAGCACTCGAATACGAAAAAGATTGGGTGCAGCGCTGGAAACAAGACAAAACATTCGAAAAATCGATTGAAAATCGCTCAAAAGACAATTCGTATGTGTTTTATGATGGCCCGCCGTTTATTAGCGGTGTGCCGCACCATGGCACATTGCTTAGTTCCATCGTAAAAGATGCCGTGCCGCGCTACCAAACCATGAAAGGCAAGCGTGTTGAACGTGTATGGGGTTGGGATGCACATGGGTTACCTGCCGAACGCTACACCGAAAAGAAACTGAATATTCACTCACGCCAAGAGGTGCTAGATTACGGTCTCGAAAAATACATCGTCGCTACTCGTGCCAACATGCTCGAAACCTCAAGCGCGTGGGAAGATGTGATTGATAGGATTGGCCGCTGGGTAGATTTTAAAGGTGCCTACAAAACCATGGACAAAGATTACATGGAGTCTATTTGGTGGGCTTTCAAAACCCTATATGAAAAGGGCAAGATCTACGAAGGCGAAAAGGTGTTGATGTACTGTACGCTTGACGGCACGCCGCTTTCTAAAGCCGAAGTCACTATGGACGCTGGTGCATACCAAGAAATTACCGAACCAAGCGTGTATGTTAAATTTATGCTGGATGATGGCCGTACCATGCTTGCCTGGACTACTACACCGTGGACGCTGCCTGCCAATACTGCACTTGCCGTGAACAAGGACGTTACCTATGTTGAAGTTGAAGTAGACGGCGAACGCATGGTGGTGGCTAAAGATTTGGTAGAAAAAGTATTTACCGATGAAAAGCACCAACCACTTCCATACGAAGTACTACGTGAACTTTCAGGGGCCGAACTTGTTGGCTTGGAATACCGGCCATTATTCGTTGATCGCGGCGAGAATGCTCATAAAGTGTGGCACGCCGATTATGTTGAAACAGAAGCCGGAACCGGCATTGTGCACTTAGCGCCAACGTATGGCGAAGAAGATTTTGTGCTAGCGAAAAAAGAAGGCTTTCCAGCTGTGCATGTTATCGACCAGAACGGCTTCTTTACCGAAGGTGACTGGGAAGGCAAGAACGTATGGGAAATTAACAAGCAAATCGCCAAAGATTTGAAAGAACGCGGTGTTGTGTGGAAGATTGATTATATTAAACACAGCTACCCACACTGTCACCGCTGCGGCACCAAGCTTATGTACCGAGCGCACCCAAGCTGGTTCATGGATATCGATGGCCAGCGCGAAAAAATGCTTGAAAAGAACGAACCAATCAACTGGTTCCCAAGCCATGTTAAGCACGGCCGTTTCGAAAAAACAGTTGAGCAAGCGCCAGATTGGAACATTAGCCGTGACCGTTTTTGGGCAACAGCTATGCCGGTTTGGAAGACCGAAAGTGGCATAACCAAAGTTGTTGGCAGCTACGCTGAGCTAAAAGAATTGAGCGGTGTTGAGCTAGAAGATTACCATCGCCCATGGATTGACGATGTAACATTTGAGATTGACGGCGAAACGTATACGCGTATCGATAAAGTAATGGACAGCTGGTTCGAAGCGGGCAGTATGCCGTTCGCGCAGTTCCATTATCCGTTCGAGAA
>CAZVUR010000022.1:9525-12041 GCA_964629385.1 uncultured Candidatus Saccharibacteria bacterium
AAGCATATGGATGAATACAATATTCCAGACGCCCTAAGCCCGATTTTGCCGTTCCTGGACGATGCTTCAAACTGGTATGTGCGCCGTAGCCGCCGCCGTTTTTGGAAGAGTGAAGATGATAGCGACAAAAACGATGCCTACAAGACACTTCATTACGTACTCGTACGCCTAGCTTACGTAATGGCACCATTTACTCCGTTCTTGGCAGAAGAGCTGTACCATAATCTAACAGGCGATAGTGAATCGGTGCATTTGAAGGACTGGCTACCCGCCGGAAAAACCATGCCTTTGGTCGAAAGAGATATGGCAGGCGTAAGAATTGCTATTGTCACGGGTCTATCTGCAAGGGCTAGTTACGGAGTGAAGGTACGTCAGCCACTCGCAACACTAACAGTGCCAAGTAACTATCCAAATGTAAATGCTGAAGAGATTCTAAAAGAAGAGCTCAATGTAAAAAAAGTCGTGCGTGGGAGTGAATTTGCATTAGACTTCAATATTACGCCTGAACTAAAACGTGAAGGTCTCATGCGCGAAGTAATCCGTTACGTTCAGTCCGCACGGAAACAAGCAGGTTTGAATGTAGACGATCGAATCGTACTGTCTCTCTCTACCACAGATGATGAGCTGCTAAAAGCTATCAACGAGCACGAGCAAACCATTATGGCCGAAACACTCGCAGAAGAAATGGTAGAACGTGACCTTGCCAATCTACAAACCGTAAAGGTTGAAGGTGTGGATTTGGTAATTTCACTCGAAAAAGCCTAAGTAATTCATAAAAAGCTTGCGTTTTGTACCTTAGCGGGTGTATAACATAAGCATATCTCGGGTTGAAACAAACAGCATCAATAACGACGCAAACGGCATGAGGTAAGCTCTTTCCATGAGACAGAAGGGATGTGAGAGAGATGTCCGTGCAGCACGCCGAAGCGGTTATTGCCGCAACGCACAAGGTCCACGACGAAGTCTGGTTCCGCTACTGGAGAGAGGGCAAGAAAGAGCTGACCCCGCGCCAGGTCATCGACTTGATCCGAGACGTTCGAGTCAAGGCTCGCATCGACGAGGACGCTCTTCCTGAAGAGCTTCTGGAGCTGCTGGCGGCTGCACGGATCGCCCGTGGCGAGAAAGGCACGATCCGGCTAGCCAAGCTCATCGAGGCGCTCAAGTTGGTGTACTTGCCGCCACCTGCCAAGCTCTAGGTCTTCTGTTTCGCCGACCCGCCTCGTATGAGGTTGCGGGTCACCCGCGGGGGTGCCGGGTATGAGCCGGCACCCCTGAAACATGTCTATGAGTATTGACTTTTTATACTGTTTATGCTATTATGTAATCATAAACTTATAAACACAAACATATGTCATTTTTCAAACGTATACTTGCATTTCAACCAATTGATCCACTAGGGGATGGCCTGGGCGATGATATCGCTGCTGAATGCGCTGAACCTGATCACTTTGAGCTTCACGAACAATTAGATGGTCGTTTGGCTGGTGAGTGGGAAGAAATTCTACGCGACGCTCGTCACGATCCAAACTTTACTTTTGTCAGCGACGATAAAGAATAGATAACTATACTTAGTATAGTAAAACATGATACACTATTTATATTATGAATAGGATTATTATCGATACACGAGAGGACTTCGAGTACGCTCAGAGTCACGTAGATGGCGCTATTAACATTTCGCCGGCAAAGTTTATGAGCGGCGAAGTTCCAGCCGAGCTTACCGACGTGGAGAAGGATGCTGAAATTATTGTGTACTGCCGCAGTGGTCAGCGGTCAAATACTGTCGGGCAAATTTTGCGCACGCATGGATTTACCAATATAGTAAATGGGGTAAATGAACATCACGTAGCAAAGCGCCTAGCAGAAGAAAGTTAAATGAATCTTACCGACGAACAATTCGACACACTCATTACACGTGCAATGGACGAGCTGCCGCAAGAGTATATCAAGGGGCTTAACAACGTGGCGATTGTGATGGCTGATGATCCAACGCCTGAGCAGGTGCAAAAAATGAAACTTCAGGGCAAGCTGCTGCTTGGCTTATATGAAGGTGTGCCACTGACTCATAGGGGCAACGGCTGGAGTGGAATGCTGCCGGATAAAATTACTTTGTTTAAAAACCAGATTTTAATGACGGTGCACGATGAACAAAGCTTGTTTGAGCAGATAAAACGCACGCTATGGCACGAAATTGCTCATTACTATGGGCTAGGGCACGACCACATGCACCATCTGCAAACAAAGCCACGCCCATAATGCTCGTGCTATACTAGAAGTACAGATTCTATCATTCTGGAGAATGAATGAAGGGTGTAGGGGGTATGTACTAATGCGAGGCGTACAACAAAAACTTCCAAAAATCATGCTGTTTGCTACGGCAATAATAGTAATGATGCTCACTATGACGGCTGGCACGGCACGGGCGCTATCGCTTCAGGAGACCACGAATAGGATAACTGAGCCTCTGCAGGCAGTTTTGCAGCCAGTCACTCAACTTCTAACGCCTTCTTCGCAGC
>CAZVUR010000023.1:0-11908 GCA_964629385.1 uncultured Candidatus Saccharibacteria bacterium
CGAGTTCGATATTCAAGAATCTTTGGGCCAAGCCATGGATAAATATCCGAACAGCCGCCTTATTCTTAGTTGTTTTAGTAGCCAGATTCACCGTATGCAGATCATTCTTGAAGAGGCTAAAAAACACGACCGTAAGGTAGCCTTTGCAGGGTACAGCATGATTCAAAACCTTGAAGTAGCCTTACGTGCTGGCGTAATCAAGGTGCCAAAAGACGTCGTGGTGAAGATGGAAGACATCGTAAAACTACCTGACGGCAAGGTAACGATTGTGTGTACTGGTTCACAGGGTGAATTCAACGCGGTACTTAACCGTATGGCAAGCGGTGCCCATAAACACATCAAAATCAAGAACACCGACGTCGTAGTATTCAGTAGTAACCCAATTCCTGGCAACGAGAAGTACGTGGTACGAACAGTTGACGGCCTTATGCGTGAGGGTAGTGAAGTCGTGCAAAACGGTAAAACTCACCTTACTGGTATTGGCCCGCTGCACCTTAGTGGGCACGGTTACTACGACGATCACGTTAAGCTGATTAACGCGCTAAATCCTACGTATTACATGCCAATTCACGGGGAATTCCACATGCTGGTGCACAACGCGCGCCTAGCCGAAAAAGAAGCGGCGATTCCACGCAAAAACATTTTTGTATGCGACAGCGGTGACGTAATCGAAATTACCCCAGACGGCGCTAAAAAGAACGGCCGTATTCCGGTTGGTGGTACTATGTACGACGATTCCGGTGCGGTAGTGAGTGAAGTGGTGCTAAAAGACCGTATTCACATGGCAAACGAAGGTATGTTTGTGGTGGTGCTTACCCTACAGCGTGGCACTGGCCGCCTACTTACCAGCCCAGACATCATTAGCCGCGGATTTATTTACCTGCGTGACAGCGAAGAATTGATGGGCCTTATTCGCCAGTACCTAAAGCAAAAAGTCGCACGCGGCTTTAGTGGCAAAAAGGTTGATATCGATCAAATGAAGAAAGAAATCAAAGACGAAATCACGCATATTCTGTACGATCAAACCCGCCGTACGCCAATCGTGATTCCAGTGATTAATGAAATTGGTGGTGCTACCCAGCAGCCACAGCAGGCCAATAAGCCGAATGCTAACAAAGCCCAGGCCAAGCCATTCGTTCGCCCAGCCGCCAAGAACTTACCGCCAAAGCAAGTGCCCGACACCGAGGCTGTGCAGCCAAAACCGCACTTCGACACTCGCGGCTACTAAAACGTAAGGCAGCTACCATGCATTTTCGTCACCGTGAAGGAATAGAAGCAGTTGCCGCACTAGGAATACCAGATGCAACAGTGCTGGTATCTGGTGAAGCTATGGTTGCACGCGGTATTAGGCCCCGGCATGCAGATGGCGACTACGATATCGTAACGACGCTTCGGGGTAACTTGTACTTAGAAGAGAAGCTTGGATTCCAAGCGATCCGCCAAGTGATTGGTATCGATGAGAGCGGTAACGAGCGTACTATTACGGCTAGAATCGGTAGCCAAGCAAATCGGCAGGTTGAATCACACCGGTGGGCATTTTCTGCGGTGCGTCATCGTGCAACCGGCAAGGGGAGAATGTACGTCGATCAACTGCTAGAGCTAAGTGATAAAGATGACGAAACTGGCATATATGTGTTGAATGAATTTGGGCTGTTGCTTCAAAAAGAGCGGACGAATCGCCTAAAAGATAAAGATGACGCCACGCGCATTCATCAACACAGAGAATGGGGCTATTAAAGCGTAATCAGTATTGCATTTTGTTGCATTTTATGCTACAATAAATATGTAATTAGCCTCGACAGAGGTGATTGCTGCTCGTATAATACGAACTGAGTTAAGAATAAGAACTATGGCAGTAAGAAGCGATATAAAAATACTTTTCAACACACAAACTAGAGGGTTTTCGAGCGAAAGCCAGTTTGTTGCGACAAAGTATAGCCCTAGCTATAGTGCGAAGCAAAAAGTGGCTTGCAACCGAAAAGCATCGGTTTTGGTTGAAAGGGTATTTTAATATGGCTTCTCATAAGAAAAAACGTACTACCGCTCGCAAGAAAGCCTCTAAAAAGTCAGAGGCTCCTCAGCACCGTCTTCCCGCAGGTTTCTGGGGGCAAGTTGGCGCTGTCGGGCTACTGGCACTCTCGGTTCTGCTTATTATAAGTTGGTTTGGAGTTGGTGGCCCGGTACTAGAGTGGATTCAGCAAGTGGCAATCAGTACGATTGGCTATGCGGCCTATGTTGTGCCGCTTGTCGCGATTTTCGTGGCGATTGAAATTTTTAGAAGCGAAGAAAACAAAGCACCATTCGTGGTGAAGTTTGCTAGCATTTTATTCATTATTTGGTGGGCTGGCTTTTTTGGCCTATTCCCGAATGAGGCGACTGGTGCGACGAATGGCGGATTTGTTGGCGATACGCTTAATAGCGCCATGCTTGCCATGGTTGAGCCTGGTGTAGCCGGGTTTATTTACATACTGTTGATTATGTTAACGACGTTATTTGCACTGCGAATAACTCCTGCCGCGATTTTTGGATTCATGAAAGAGATGCTGCGCACTGCTGAGCGGGATGAACAAAACGAAAACGTGAAAATCATGAAAAAGGCTGCTCAGGTTGATGTAAAGGGCGGCACGACCGAATTCAAGATGAATGCTGGCGTACCTACGCTTGATCCGTCGGAGTCAGAGGCGGCTGGCAAGAAGAAGTTCAGCGTTGGCGGCCTAAAAACCGATATGCCACGCGACAAGGTTGCCGAGAACGCCCCTGCGTTAGTTACGGTGAATAATCCCAACTGGAAAAGCCCTAGCCTTGAGTTACTAGAAAAGAAGCAAAGCCCGGCCGACGCTGGCGATGTACAGCATAATGCCCAAATTATTAAAGACACGCTTAGCGAATTTAACATTGAAGTCGAAATGGAAGGCGCCAATATTGGGCCAAAGGTTACGCAGTATACGCTTCGGCCGCCAAGTGGTGTAAAGCTTACTCGTATTACTCAGCTCGAAACGAACATTGCATTAAATCTCGCGGCATCTTCTTTACGTATTGAAGCACCGATTCCTGGCCAAAAGGCTGTTGGTATTGAGGTGCCAAACCGCAAAGCGGCTGATGTGCGTTTGTATGGCATTATGAACAGCAAGCAGTGGAAGAGTACTCTGGAGCCGCTGGCTTTTGCGATTGGTAAGGATATTTCGGGTGAATCGGTTGTGGGTGAGCTGAACAAAATGCCCCACATGCTAGTGGCGGGGCAGACCGGTTCTGGTAAGTCGGTGATGATTAATACGCTACTTACCAGTTTGCTGTACCGCAACAGCCCCAGCGAAATGAAGTTGATTTTGGTTGACCCAAAACAGGTTGAAATGGCGCCATACGAAGATATTCCACACCTGCTCACGCCAATTATTACCGAGCCCGAAAAGACGATTAGCGCCTTAAAATGGGCCGTCAACGAAATGGAACGCCGATACAAATTGCTAGCCGAGCAAAAGATACGTGATATTAAGACGTACAATAAAAAAATCCAAGAAAAAGGCCATAAAATTGCCGTGGCAGACGGCGAAGGCCATATGCTGCAACATGAAGACGGTGCTATGCCATACATTGTGATTGTGATAGACGAAATGGCCGATTTAATGATGGTAGCTAAGCGCGATGTAGAAGCTTTGATCGTGCGAATTGCCCAAAAAGCCCGTGCGGTGGGCATTCACTTGGTGCTTGCCACCCAGCGCCCGAGCGTGGACGTAATTACTGGTTTAATTAAGGCCAACGTGCCAGCGCGTATTGCCTTTACCGTAGCTAGCCAAATCGATAGTATGACGATTTTAGACCAAGCCGGTGCCGAAAAGTTATTAGGCCAGGGTGACATGTTATTCAAGACGACTACCACACCTAAGCCGCGCCGTATCCAGGGCGGGTGGGTAACCGACGAAGAAGTCATGAAGATTACCGACCACCTGCGTATGCAGGGCCCGCCGCAGTATAACGACGACATTATCGCGCAGCCTGTCCATTTGAACGGTAAGGGCGGAGTAGTGATGGATATGGGTTCTGAAGGCGGTGACGATATGTATAAAGATGCCCTCCGCGTGGTGATTGAAAGCCGTAAGGCATCGACCAGTTTGTTGCAGCGACGTCTGCGTATTGGCTATGCCCGCGCCGCTCGTATTATCGAAGAAATGGAAGAGCAAGGCGTGATTGGACCAGCTGATGGTTCACGGCCTCGTGACGTGCTAATTAGTAGCATGGATGACTTGGCTACTGAGAGCAACGAAGACGCGTAATGCAGGGCAGTCCGCTATACTACCTTGCTGGTTTTCCCTGTAATGTCTACACAGACCTACTAGGGTATGGCACTGTTACTCTGCTAGCTAAAATATTTGCTGTGTCCTTGATTGTACTACTAGTATTAAGACTGAGACGACAACGATCGCGTCTGGCTCTACGAGATATAGGTGTTCTTACGGGGAAATCCGCTGTTGTGGTTGTAATTGCCTGTGCCGTTTTGATTGGGTTATATTTCCTTACCTGTCGCGGTCGAGTAATCTTTTGGCAATAGCATAAACGAATTGTAGGCTACTAGCATTTTTTTCCGTAATATAGTATAATTACTCCTGTTATTAACTCAAGTTTATGTGAAATAGCATAAACATCCTAAATGGATTCCAAAAGGAGGAAACTATATGGAGTATGAACTAACTGTTTTAGTTCACCCAGACCGCGAGAGCGAGCTGGAAAAAGCGCTTGATAAAGTGCGTAGCCTCGTTACCACAAGCGGTGGTAAGGTTGTAAAAGAAGACAACTGGGGTAAGAAAAAACTTGCCTACCGAGTAAAGAAGCAAGACTTCGCCATTTATGTACTGATGGACGTTGAGCTACCAGCTGAAGCGCCACTAAAAATTAGTAACGCGTTGAATATTAGCGAAGACGTGATTCGCTACCTACTTGTAAAAGTAGATGCTAAAGAGCGCGCGCGACTAGAAGCAGCCAAGAAGAATCAACCTGAAGAAGATTCAGCCGACGAGTAGTAAACTAAGGGAAATAAGAAGGAGTAGGGCTTTATGGCACGATCAATCAACCAAGTTATATTGATGGGACGCCTTACGCGTGACCCTGAAATGCGTTCAACTACTACTGGTAAGAGCATTGCAAGCTTTAGCCTTGCCGTCGACCGCGTAGGCCAAGACGACCAAGCAGATTTCTTTGACATTACTGCTTGGGAAAAGCTGGGTGAACTTGCAAACCAGTACCTTACGAAAGGCCGTCGTTGCTTAGTGCAGGGCCGCCTTCGCCAAGACAGCTGGGATGACAAAGAAACCGGTAAAAAGCGCACTCGTATTGAGGTGGTAGCAACCGATATTACCTTTTTGGACGGCCCAAGTGGTGATAGTGGTAGTGCACCACGCGCTGCTGATACAAGCAGCAACAAGAAGTCGAACGACGTCGTGATTGATGATATCGACGACAAACCTATTGATTTAAGCGAAATTCCATTTTAAGGAGAATTAAACTATGAGTCCAAAGCGATTCAAAAAAGACGTTACTACGTATTTTGATTACAAAGATGTAAAAACCCTTAGCCGTTACATTAACGCCTACGGTCAAATCGAGCCAATTGGTAAGACTGGCCTTAGCGTTAAGCAACAGCGCCAACTAGCGGTTGCTATTAAGCGTGCTCGTCATCTTGCCCTAATGCCGTTCGTAACGCACGGATAGAAAGCAGTAATGCGTGGCTCAAAACGCGATGAGCGACTTTACGATGACGGAGATCATTGGGACGGCTTTGATAGCTATGCGTCAGGAGAGTTCGGAGACGATGAGCCACCCGTGAACATTCCGAGTGATAAACCCAATCACGATAAGGCTATCATTGCCTCAACAATTGGTCTACTTGGGTTAGGGTTAACAGTAGGAGCTGTCGCTACAGTAAAACACGTCAAACGTCGCAAACAAGGAGAACAAATCTAGATGTATCAACCAACTGATCTTAAAAAAGGTACCGTTTTGCAAATCGATGGTACGCCATACCGCGTTATTGAGTATGGTCAAAAAGTTATGGGGCGCGGCGGTTCAATAGTTAATGTACGGCTAAAGAACTTGCTTGATGGCAGTGTTATCCCAAAAACCTTCAAGGGTGCCGATAAAATCGAACCGGCAGAAGTAACTACCAAAAGTGTTCAATACCTTTATAACGATGGTACGAACTACTTTTTTATGGATCCTGAAAGCTTTGAGCAGTTCGAACTGCCAGCTGATATCGTAGATTCAGCCAAAGATTATCTAAAAGAAGGTGATACCTTGGGCTTACAGTTCTTTGGCGACCGTGTAATTAATGTGGAATTGCCAAAAAATTTATACCTAGAAGTTACCTATGCCGAAGACGTCACGAAAGGCGATACCTCTGGCCCAGTATTAAAAGACGCAACCCTCGAAACTGGCTTAACTATTCGGGTGCCAGCCTTTATTAAAACCGGCGATATTGTAAGTGTAGACACCGCCACAGGTGAATACCGCGAACGAAAGAAATAAATGACTATTGAACGTGGATACGCTCTGATTGCGTCCCTCGACCCTTTAGAAGAAGGACGCATTTATGAACATCCGGTACACTTAAAATTACTACCTTGGTTTACAACAGAAGAACCTCCCAGTCGGCTAGTGGATGTAATTGCTATGAGTATTGAAAAGATTTCAAGGTTTGAAATAGTGGGTGAGGCAGAAGCAGGACTGAGTCATAACGGTGAACACAGAGCCCGTGTTATTGGGGAAAGAGCATTCTTAGCAGGTATCCACCACCAACTACTTGAGGATGTTCAAGTTTTAACCCCACAATTTGATAAACCTGAGTATATCGATAGTAACTATCTTCCACATGTTACGCCTCAAGTATCTGGCGTACGTTGGATACGGAGGGGCCAGGTGGCGAACGTAAATCAACTTCATCTTGTGAGTGCTGTAGCGAATTCACACAATTCTGGTGTAGTAACAAAGTCTTTACCGCTAAGGGAGGCCTAATGAAAACTCGGCTTGATGCATGGTTAACTGCTAACAAGTTAGCACCAACGCGCTCGCAGGCTGAGAGTATGATTCGCCTAGGCGAAGTAACAGTGAATGGCCGGGCTATTACAAAGCCTGGCTTTTTCGTCGTTGAATCGGACACGATAAAGGTGGCTGAGAAGCAGCGATATGTTAGCCGCGCCGGACTTAAGCTTGCCAGCGTTGCCGAACTGCTCAAGTTAGATTTTAGAAATAAAGTTGTGCTCGATGTGGGCAGTAGTACTGGTGGATTTACCGATTATAGTTTGCAACACGGTGCTAAAAAAGTATTCGCGGTTGATGTAGGTACTGATCAACTACACCCAAGCTTGCATGGCCATGCTCAGATTGAGCTGTATGAAAAAACGGATATTCGTGATTTTGCACCGCCTGAGATTCCAGATATTGTAGTTATGGACGTAAGTTTTATTTCTCTTAGGGAGATATTACCACACATCGCGAAGATATCGAGCCCAGACACGCATGTTGTTGCCATGGTAAAACCCCAATTTGAAGCAGGTAAAAACCAGGTAAATAAAGGGGTAATTAAAAATGATTCAATACGTCGCCAGATTCTAAAAGATTTTGAAACCTGGACAAAAGATTTGTTCGTAATAATCGATAAGCGCGATAGTGATGTACATGGGGCAAAAGGCAACCAAGAACGCTTCTATTTACTAAACACTTCAGTAAAACGTTAAATATTTCACACCTCTTACGCAAGAAGTAGGGTAAGGTATAAATACTCTGACGGCTTTTAGGTTGTCGGTGTTGCTGAGCTGTGGCGTTAACAAAGTTGTTTACTGCCTAAGCAACGGCAGTTTAACAATTCGGTTCTAGTAGCACATCTCAGCAAGGCTGATGACACAAAATGTCGTTGGGTACGTTGTCCATGTAGATCAATCTCGAGGAGACTCATGAACATCTTGCAAGGGGGAACGTCCACTGTGAACAAGTTGGTTCGGGGCATCGTTGTGCTGACCCTGAGCCTGCTGGTCGCAGCGGGACTGTCGGTGTCGGTGGCTAGCACCGCTAGCGCCCACACCCAGAACATGAAGGTGGAGGTGAAGTGCGTAGACGAAGGTGTCTACGACGTTACCTACACCCTGACCTACGACAGGGGTGTGCCCAACGGGGACATCTTCCGTCGCACCGGCTCCACCACGTTCGAAAACGGCTGGTCGCCCAGCACGTGGACGGACTGGACGAAGGTGGCTACGGCAACAACCTCGGAAGGAAGCCAGAGCTGGACCATCCAGCTGCCGGGCGACACCACCGTGGCGCCGTGGGAGTACAGCTACGTCAAGTGGCGTGATGGTTACATCACGCAGGGCGACACTCGGCCCGAAGACCTGAAGGGCGACTGTACTCCTGAAGATGCCTGCCCGGATCTGCCGGGTACGCAGCCGCCGGGTACGAACTGCACGCCGCCCACGACGGACGAGTGCTCGGATCTTCCGGGTAACCAGCCGCCGGGGGCTCAGTGTGAGCCCAAGTCCCAAACGCAGACGCGGCGCATTCACACCGGGCCGAACTGCAAGACGGGCAGCAGCACTACCAAGTACCAGGAGCGGCACCGCAAGCAGAAGTACGTCGCTCCCGACTTCGTGTGGGGCAAGTGGTCCAAGTGGAAGACCGTGCGGGCTACCAGTAGCTCGGTGCCGGCTGGCGTGTGTACGCCGAAGGTCAAGGCGTACTGCGTCACCAAGCACTACGGCGAGGGCGTGGCCATGTTTCTCAACCGCCAGGCAACCGAACCCAAGCGCTACCGCATCGTCCGGAGCGGCCACGACCGCGTCGTGACCGTGGGCGCGCACAAGAACCGTCGCGTTGGGCTGCGTGGCCTGCGCGTCGGCTCGGTGGTGAAGGTGAAGGCCGATGGCGTAATGTTGGCTCGTGCCAGGGTGAAGGACAGCTGCGGTACGCCGCCGCCGCCCCACACCGGCCAGCGAGTGGCCGCCGCTGGTTGAAGAGCACAGATCCCGGCAATCGGGGTCAACGCTCCTCTGCTGCGGACGGCCGGAACAACCGCACCGAACAATGTGCGAAACGTCTACTGGTCGGCCCGTGGTGTCGTGCCTGGCAAGCGCGGCAACGCTTACTTGCTGGGCCACACCTACGACTCGAAGCCATCGGGCGTAGGGGTGCTTGATCATCTGAAGCGGCTCCATCGCGGAAAGGTGATCACGATCGACAAGGGGAAAAATGCCGTTCGGTTCAAGGTAACGCGAACGGAGCGGCTAGCGCTTCATCCCTCAGAGAAAAAGATGGCGCAGTTGTTCAGCCATCTTGGGCGTGCGCGCATGACGGTTGTAACCTGCCTGTGGAGTAATTCCAAGGGTCGGTATGTCAACCTGCTCGTCAAGCACGCCGTCAAGCTTCATCGCTAGAACCGAAGGCCGCCTCACTGTCCCCCGGTGAGGCACATCGGCCCGGTCTCCCACGCAGCCAGTGTGGTAGAGACCGGGCCGTCTTCAATTTACCTAAAAATTATTTCGTGACGTTGAATCTAAATTCAACGACGTCATTTTTCTGCATAACGTAGTCTTTGCCTTCAGTGCGCACTTTACCGGCGGCTTTGGCAGCTTGCTCGCTACCGGCAGCTACTAAATCATCATAATCAACGATTGAAGCCGCAATAAAGCCTTTTTCAAAATCACCATGAATAACGCCGGCTGCTTGCGGTGCGGTGCTGCCTTGTTTGATTGTCCAGGCACGAACTTCTTTTTCACCGGCTGTTAGGTAGCTTTGCAAGCCAAGTGTGTCATAAGCAGCATGAATCAGCTGCATCAGCCCAGTATCGGTAACTCCGTAGCTTTCAAGTAATTCGTGTGCGTCGGCAGCATCAAGCCCTTTTAGCTCCTCTTCCAGTTTGGCAGAAATAAAGATGCACTTGGCAGGTGCTACTATGGCAGTCAGAGCTTGCTGGGCCGATTCGTTCGTCAAGTCGTTCTCGTCCACATTAAAGGCGTAAATAACAGGTTTAGCCGTAAGTAGGTGCAGGTCGCGTATTGTATCTTCATCGAGTGACGGCAGGGCAGACAGCGGCGTGCCTGCTTCTAAATGGCGTAGTAAGCTTTCAAGGTAAGTAACCGCTTCACGGGCTGCTGGTTTGGCTTTGGCTTCTTTGCTAAGTGCAGGCAAGCGCTTTTCGATCGTTTGCATGTCGGCCAGTATCAGCTCGGTATTAATGATCTCAATATCGTTTTTAGGATTAACCGCGCCGTTGTCGTGGCGCAAGATATCACTGTTTTCAAATGCGCGTACCACGTGAACAATCGCGTTACATTGGCGGATATTAGCCAGGAATTGGTTGCCTAGGCCTTCGCCCTTAGATGCTCCGGCAACAAGCCCAGCAATATCTACAAAAGTAACAGTAGCGGGTACAACTTTTTGGGCTGAATACTTTTTTTGTAATACGTCTAAGCGTTCATCTGGCACCGGTACAATTCCAGTGTTTGGCTCAATCGTAGCAAAAGGGTAATTTGCGGCTAAAATATCACTATTAGTGAGCGCATTAAAAAGCGTCGACTTGCCGACGTTAGGTAATCCAACAATACCAATTGATACACTCATGAGTTTTTATTATAACAGAGGTAAATATATTTGACTAATACACTCATTTACAAACGGTAGAGCAAAGTTGATAAACATTTAAAAAGTTTATAAACTTTGCTATAATAGCAGATATGAAAACACAGGATATGCTGCAAATACTATTAGCCCAGTCGGACCTTACGCAGGTAAAGCTTGCGCAACGTCTTAATGTGTCGCACCAAACTTTGTATAAATGGTTAACCAGTAAGGCGTTGCCGCGGGCAGCACATCTAGCTGCCATAGAGTCACTTTACGTGGAACTTATTGGTGCTGATGATGTTGATAGGGATGTGTTACATGATGCAGTAAAAATTGCTGAACAAGCTGGCATAACAGTAGATGCTATCTTGAGTAACAATTGGCTACTTGATAATTTTGTTGTGCTACTGACATACAATACTAACTCAATAGAAGGTAGTACGATGACACTTGCTGACAACCGTAAAGTGCTACTTGAACAAAAAGTGTTACCAAATCGTAGTGCCCAGGAGCAGCTTGAGGCACGTAATCACCAGGCAGCACTTATGTGGCTGCTGGAAAGAGTGTACATGGGCGAATTTGCCGTAACAGTGGATATGGTACGTGAGCTACATCAACGGTTAATGAATGGGTTACTTGCAGATTCTGGCAGTTACCGGCAACACGGTGTGCGCATAATGGGTTCACGAGTTACAGTCGCAAATCATTTAAAAATCCCCGAGCTGATGGACGATCTCTTTGCCAGAAAATGGGAAGGAACAATACGGGACATGGCGCTGCTTCATGCTGATTTTGAAAAGATTCACCCATTTAGTGATGGTAATGGCCGAGTAGGGCGTCTGCTCCTTGTTGGGATGGCGTTTATGCAGGGAATAACCCCACCTATTATTGCGCGTGAAGCTCGCGCGGCGTACTATAAGCACCTTGAGCGCGCACAGATGGACAAGTCTCTTGATACCCTTATATATTTCTTGGCGCAATCGGTACAAGATACTTATAGAGCCTTAACAAAGTAGCACGAGGATTTTTAGTAAAAGCTGATTGACAAATCATTATTACCACAAAATTCATCTACAGCAGGCGTAGTGAATAATCTTCTTGAAATACGAACACGCTTATGCTGTACAGATAAGGCAAAAGATAGTAGAATAACCCCATGATTACCGAAGATCTCGGTGGTTTATCGGCTCGCTAGCATGGAACACTGCCACCACGTTATTTAGGGCAGCAGCTTCCGCTAGGAAGCCACATGTTCCTTAACAGCAACGCTTGGCAGCGTTTTTTGCTAGCCAGCCGAATCCGACTCGAT
>CAZVUR010000024.1:0-11785 GCA_964629385.1 uncultured Candidatus Saccharibacteria bacterium
CGTCCATGACCGCACGTTGAGTTCTGACCCTATCGTTAATACGCTCGTTCTCTTTGGCTGCTTGGCGTATCAAAATCTCTTTGTAACCTCGTAGGAAGCCATCTGTTGGTTGTACATGGCGTAACATGGCTAACCATGCGTCGTGTGTTTCACCGATACCCAGAGAGCGTTTATTTACGTCTTCACAGCCCTTACGGTAACAATGGTATCTCGCAGAATTACTCTTGCCGCCGCCAGTCTTTGGTGCGGAGCCATACAGTGGTTTGTTGCAGCCAATACAAAGCAGTACCTCTTTTAATGGGTATGTAGGATTGTGCTTGGAATAGGTTTCTTTGACCTTTACCTTTTTGTTCAACAGCTTCTGATTATGTTCGTACAGCTCCTTGCTTATGAGAGCTTCATGCTTGCCCTCTACTAGCTCGTAGTTGGTGAACTTGTCGTGAACGTAACCAGCGTATTCAGGACGCTTTAGTATCTGATAAATACCGTTCTTACCGATTAGCTTAGGTGGAACTCTGGTACCGTCCTTTTTGGTATACGGTTTGGTTTTAATTTTCAGCTCATCAACGGCGTAACGGTGTAGCTGCATAGGGTTAATATCGCCCTCGCCGAAACGGTTTAATAACTTAATGATTAACGGTGCCGTAGCGTCAGGTTTGAGCGTTGGACGTGGTTTACCGACATCGTTATAGATTGTGTGCTTGTCATAACCAAGTAATGGACCATGTAGCCAATAGCCCTGCATAGCTAGTGAACGCATATTGTCGGTGGTGGTAGAGCCTTTAATTTCGTTATCGAGCTGACCGTTTAAGACAATTACACCCTCAAGAAAACGACCTATAGGCGTATCGTCTACCATAGGCTCACTGGCTGACCGTATGCCTATGCCCTTACCAGCAAGTATGGCTTTGACGCTAGAGTAATAGGACATGGCGTCTCTAGAGCCACGATTTAGGCGGTAGACCAGTACTAGGTCAATTTTCTTGGCGTTCTTAGTAGCGAACTGTAGTAGGTTCTGTAGCTCTTTGCGGTCAGCGTTTTTACCTGACCTCGCTTCATCAAAGAACCACTCAATAATCTTGATGTTGTTTTTGTCTGCGTACTCTTGAATGACTTTACGTTGAGTTTCAGGACTCTCGCCGTCTATCTGCTTACGATCTGAAATACGAATATAAGCGACTGCACATCGTGTGATTTGGTCATTACTACTCATACCTAATAGTATAGTAGACCCGCTAAGTTTTTGGAACCATTTTTTGATTGAGTAACATGCTACTACTCTCGGTAAGTGTCATAATCAGATGTTCTATTTGGTCATCTGTCATGTCCTTACCGTCTGCTCCTAAGAGCTTTTTCATTTCTTTAACGCTGATAATGAGCTGTGGTGCCACGTTGGTTCTCTCTTGAACCACGAGAACGGCTTATCGCCGAACCCCCACCGAGAGAGCCGTAAACAAGTGTATCTGACCTGAAATCAAAAGAACGTACCAGGTCAGACAGCTTCAAGTTCACTACTTAAAACAATCTGGTGTGGTACGTTCCATCTTTAATTATACAGAAGCAAAAGCGGTTTGTCAATACTTTATGGCTATTTTTTGCGATTAGTTCTAGCATATTTCGCCGAAAAAAATTATGTGTAAGGTTGCACCGACTTTTCTGCTACCAAAAAGTGAACAGTATCAGTGCTAACTCACTGTTGATTTATCTGATTTCACAACCTCAATGACCAGCGTAGGCTTATTAAAGAAGTTTGTCTTATCATCAGTGATGTAACTCTTGTCTTGACGCTCTGCAAGCCATTTAACGGCTCGTATGTCGCCCTCAAGGGCTTTCTTGATCATCGCTAATACCATTGCTTGTGCGTAAGAAGTTGGCTGACCATGAGCCATGTCCACTAAGTTGTTACTAGCCAACATCTCGTCTACAGTATTTTGCTCTAGCAGCTTGCGAACAATAGTGGATACGTTTTTAGAGCCTTGCTTGCGTCCAGCAGGGTTGCCCGATTGACCTTTCTTCCATGACTTTAGATTTGGGTAGTTTTTGTTATTCATGTCTCTTTATATTTTAACAAATACCTACTCGCCATAGCTGTTACACAAGAGGTGGGTTATAGTTATTGTATGATTGACCGAGAAAACAAAACCTATGATTATCAAAGACTGCGGCAGCATATAGCCCAGTCGGTAGCCGATAGCCTTACTGTAGACGTTTCGGAAGTGACAATCGAGGAAGCCGATAAAACAAAAATAGCTGCTGATCTGGCTTTACCTTGTTTCCGTTTTGCACGACAGCTCAAAGCTAGTCCTCAAGAGATTGCAAGTGGTTTAGCCGTGAAGTTACATATTCCCGAAGCAGCAAGCATAGAAGCTCTTTCTGGGTATCTCAACATTAAATTACAGCCTGATTATCTAGCTAGTACCTTGCTTAATGATACGCAGCTACATAAAACTTACGGCTTTATTTCACAGACAGAACCTGAAACAGTCGTTGTTGATTTCATAGGACTAAATCTAGCGAAGCCGTTCAGCGTAGGTCACCTGCGACCTACTGTACAGGGTTGGGCTTTAGTTAATCTATATCGAGCATTAGGCTATAACGTCGTCGGGGATAATCATTTGGGAGATTGGGGTACGCCGTTTGGAATGTGGGCGGCAGCCTTTACGCTGTGGGGTGACGAAGCTAAATTGGCAGAAGACGGCGTGTATGAGCTTGGACGACTTTATGTACTGTTCCGAAAAGAGAGTAAGGATAAGCCAGAACTACTCGACGAAGCAAAGGCTTGGCTCAAGAAGTTGGAAGCGCAAGATTCAGAAGCGGTAGTATTACAAGAACGCTTCTCGGCTATCTCAATCGCTCACATGCATGAGGTTTTACGACGACTTGATATTACCCCTGACGAAAATATCGGTGAGTCATTTTATATACCAAAGGTTAAAGCCTACCTTGACGATTTGATCGCCAGAGGGATAGCTATTGAACAAGATGACGGCACGATAATTGTTAAGTTAGAAGAATACGATATTGAAACCCCTATTCTATTAAGAAAAAGCGACGGCTCTTACCTATATGCAAGTACAGATATATTGACGATTGACTACCGCATAGAGCGTTGGAAGCCTAAGAAAATTATTTATTCTGTCGGTCAAGAACAGCAATTTCACTTCAAGCAGGTTTTTGCTCTAGCCGATAAGCTGGGTTATAGCGTAGAGCTAGAACATGCATGGTTCGGTTTAATTGAGGAAATTGACGAAGATGGTAATCGCCGTAAGATGAGTTCTAGAAGCGGCATATCGTATCTAGAGCAATTACTTGATCTGGCAGAGAGTAAGGCTCGTTCAATGTTACCAGATGACAGCGAAGTGTCTGACAACGATATACGCCTAATAGCTAATGCAGCAATTAAGTTTTCCGATTTCTCGCAGTCCCGCAAGCTCAACATCTTATTTGATTGGAACACTATGTTTAGCCTGACTGGTTATTCTGGACCGTACTTACAGTATGCTGCTGTTCGAGCAAGAGCGATTTTGCAAAAGGCAGAACAAGTGGGCGATACAAAAAGCGTAACTACTGAGGGCTACGACTGGGAAGCTGAGCATGAGCTACTCTGGTTAGCATACAGATACCCTAGAGAACTCGAAGCTGCTGCTACTCAGAATGAACCATTTGTAATCGCTGCGTACTGCTTTGAGTTAGCTAAGGCATTGAACAGATACTACGAAAACCATCAAGTCCTCTCAGCCGAACATGATGTGCGAGAAAAGCGTCTTTGGACTGTTGGGTTAATCGAAGGCATACTTACTTCTGCTCTAGGCATACTCGGTATATATGTGCCAGAGCGAATGTAGACAAAGGTGTACATACCTGATGTTGTATAGTAGAGTTATAGACTTGGACAGTTTCGTTCAAACACTAGATCACCTTTATACAAACTAAATACCCTGATAAATCGACTAGATAAGCTGTAGGTTCTAGACTACGCAGGGAGAGGTAATGACCACTGTCCACCCTTGAGTATCTCTACCCAGCGTAGTATTTCATTACAGATAAGGTTCCAGTTCGACTCAATCAGGGTCACCAAATTCGAATAACAGATAGAGATTTACTCTAGAGAGTGGGTCTTTATTTTTTATGTATCTGCTATATGGTTCGATTCCTGTAGGCTCCTTCAATATTGACATAATGTATTATTTATGCTAAAATTATATTATCCAGTTTACTATTCCACCGAGGAGGTGCCATGAGCTGGAAGTCCGGACGGGCGATGGAGTTCTAATAGCCTAGCTGGCCAACTCCAACCCCATACGTGTACAAGGTCAGGTGCTTCGAAGAAGTGTGTGGGGTCATCCCTGCACGAACAACTTCTGAGGAGTCATCATGACCAGCAACATCGAGAAGATCAACGCCATCGCCGCCGAGCTCATCGGGATGAACGTCGTGGTGCGCGAGTGTGGAGCCTACCGCGGATCCATGCGACGCATCGAGACGGGCGTCTGCACAAGCATCTCCATCATCTGGAGTGACAAGGGGCCCGACATCGAGATCGTCGTCGACGGCCTCAAGACCGAGATCCACCACGCCAAGCAGCAGCACGTGGAGACCATCTCGGAGGAGAAGTGGACCGACTTCAGGTTCAACCTGTCGCGCATGATGTACGACGAGGGCTACAACGTCACCGACTACGGCAACCGCATCACGTTCTACTTCGACGAGCCCGCTCGGGACTACCTGAGCGGCAACGCCGTGATGACGTTCAGCAAGCGCCGATCACTCAACCCGACCGACACCAGACTTCAACCTCCGGTGTCGGTCGGGGCATCACCTAAGTTATTAATTTTTTATAATTGATATTTTAGAAGATGTGAAAAATTTATATATTGCTAGTTCCACTCCTAAAGCGGATGTGTTACGCCAGAGCTAAACCCCTCATAAGCTGGTGTAGTCGCCTGAATTCCATAAGGATATCGTTCCAATTCGATTCAATGAGGGTCACCAAGAAAAAAGTCTCAGCAATTACTGGGGCATTTTTCTTGGTTTTTCCCAGCACAAGAATTGAACTCCAAACTTTTGACCTTAGGAAAAAGGGAGTGCGAATACTGTCATAATCTTTTGATTTGACAGTAGTTAGTTGATGACGGAATAAGAATCGAAGCGGATTATTATGTCATCTTGCGTTCTTCTCCGTGAACGCTACTATAATTTTGCGCGTTGCTTACGAAATTCAATCGCAACGAACGACGCAGTCACAGTAAAAGCCAATAATATTACGGTACTCAGAGGATTCGAGATTTGTAGCTTGCCAAGTAGTATAAGTATGGCGGCGCTAAAAAACCAAACAATAACGAGGGTAGTAAATACTTCAGTTGTTGAACCAAAAACCTGAATCGCAAGCTCTTTTATCACAGAGTAAAAGAAAAACATAAGTGCTATTGCAAAGGAGATTATTAAAGCAGATAAACTAAGCCCTGCAATGACTTCACCATACGAAGATAAATTTTCTTTTATCACATTATAAATCAGCTGGTAAGATACAAGGACTACAGATAGTAATATAGCTGAAGATACACTTATTTTTACTGAAACCAACCGAGGTTGACGTGATTGCAAACGACGATTTCTCTCTGCCTGTAGTGTGTCGTACGACTTAGGATAGGGGTAGAGTTTCGATAATTCTTTTCCGCGGAGTCGTGTCATATAAAATGAGTATATGACAAAACCCTTAAATGGTGTAAATCTTGGTGGCTGGCTGGTGATTGAGAAATGGATGACGCCATCTTTGTTTGAGGGTACAAAAGCTCGTAATGAGTTTGAACTATCCAAAACAAAGCAGGGCAGGGAGCGCATAAAACATCACCATAAAACGTTTATAAAAGAAGACGATTTGAAGTGGCTTTCGGCCCACGGCATCGAAATCTTACGGGTACCAATTGGCTACTGGATATTTGGGGACGACGAGAGGTACGTAGGGGCGACTAAACGGCTTGACTGGCTGGTGAGTACTTCCCTGACCTACGGATTAAAACTGTTGTTAGATTTGCATGCGGCGCCGGGGGCGCAAAATCGCGCGGCGCATAGCGGCAGTGGTAACACTAACAAAACTGAATATTCAACTAGATGGTTAAATGATGTTCGAGCACAAGAGAAAACAATACAAGCCCTCGAAAAGGTGGCCCGCAGATACTACAACTCCCCTAATGTATGGGGCATCGAACTTTTGAATGAGCCTACCGTTGATACTTTTGGTTTGAAACTGGCACGATTCCATAGGAAGGCGTATAAGCGCCTTGTAAAAGTAGCCCGGCCTGGTACGCGTATAGTGTTTTCTGACGGTTACGCCCCGCTTCTCACCACTAATACGTTTTGGTTGCGCACAAATAAAGAGTTTCCCGTTTACATGGACTGCCATGTGTATCAAGTGTTTGGTAAAGCAAATGCCAAAAAGACATTCAACCAGCATATTAAACGTACGACAGTAACAAAATACTTCCTACAAATACTACGGTTGCAACAGCCAGTTTTAGTTGGCGAATGGAGCGCTATGCTTTCTTCTAAAGTCCTCCCTGCCCAAACAAAAGAATACGCCAAGCGGCAACTACAAGCTTTTAGTGGAACAGAGGCCCAGTTTTACTGGAGCTATAAAACAGAAAACGACGGCAGGTGGAATTATAGGAATATGGTAGAAAAAGGCCTGTTACAATAGAACTAATGGGTGTAATTTTTAAACGAACAAAAATATTAGCAACGATCGGGCCATCAAGCGATAGCTCGGAACAAATCGAAGCCATGTTGGCCGGGGGTGCTAACGGCCTTTCGGCTGAATTTTAGCCACGCAACGTATGAGGGGGCGGCTGAAGCAATCGAAAAAGTCCGGGCTGCTAGCAAGAGCGTTGGCAAGCCGGTAGCAATTCTACAAGATTTACAGGGGCCAAAAGTGCGCCTTGGTGTGCTAAAAGAAAATATTACAGTTCACGCTGGTGACGAATTGATACTGGATTATGCCGCAGGGCACGAGCATGATCGGCTACCTGTGCAATACAATTTAGCCCAAAAGGTAAAGCCAGGCCAGCCGCTCTATTTATTTGACGGTAAGGTAAAAACAAAAGTCATTGATATTATTAGTGACACAGCTATTAAAGTGCGCGTAGAAAACGACGGCGTACTGATGAGTAAAAAAGGCATAAACTTACCTGATACCGACTTCGGGGGCGATATCATTACCGAAAAAGATAAAGCCGATATTGAATGGGGTGCCGATAAAGATATCGACTATGTTAGCCTAAGTTTCGTGCAATCAGCAGATGATATTCGTAATTTGCGGACAATGCTGCGCGAACGTGGGTCTGAGGCCAGGATTATTGCGAAAGTTGAAACCAAAGCTTCTATTAATGAACAGACTTTAGAAGAAATCGTAAAAGCGAGCGATGGCGTGATGGTGGCTCGCGGTGATTTAGCCGTGGAAGTGGGCCCAGAAGTAGTGCCGGTAGTACAGCGCCGCATTATTGCCTTATGTCGTAAATACGGCAAGTTAAGTATTGTTGCTACACAAATGATGGCTAGCATGGTAGATAACCCAGAACCAACCCGGGCGGAAGTGAGTGACGTGGCTACGGCAGTAATACTGGGTGCGGATACGGTAATGCTGAGCGACGAGACGGCAATGGGTAAGTATCCGCTGGAAACAATCGCTGCTATGAAACGGGTTATTTTATATACCCAAGAAAACACGCTGCCATCACCGATTGGTGAAGTATTAGGCCAAGAAAACACCCAGCGCACCGCTATTGGTTCTGCTGCCGTGAGGCTGGCTGATGAGTTGCATGCCGAGGCGATTGTTGCCGAGACAAAATCAGGAGCGACCGCCCGTGATATCGCAGCATTTCGCCCGAATCTTCCTATTATTAGCGTTACGAGTGATATCCGCCGGGCCCAACAGCTGGCGCTGATATATGCCAATAAAAGCTTTGTGCGCCCAGATGGTGAAAGGGCCGGCCTAGAGCTTGCCCGTGAACTTCAAGCCAAAGATTATTTTGGCGCACCAAAAGCAACAGTAGTGATTGTGAGCGGTCGGCAACCAGGACTGATTGGCGCTACCGACACAATTCGTGTACGTGTGCTAGAATAACGCTAGAAAAGGTGGGTTAAAAAAAGTGAAATTCCATAAAAAAACACTGCGGGATGTGCCGCTTGAAGGTACAACCGTTCTGTTGAGAACTGATTATAATGTTCCATTAAACGATGATGGCTCGGTGAAAGATGATTTTCGAATCCGGGCTAGCTTACCAACAATACAATATTTACTTAAGCATGGTTGTAAGATCGTGATTATTTCACACCTTGGTCGTCCTGAAGGTCCCGATCCAAAACAGAGTCTTGAACCAGCTGCTCAACGACTCGCCGAACTGCTTGGTGAATCGATTCGCTTTGTCGATCAAGTTGTTGGACCGAAAGTAAAAATGGCTGTTAAACGAGCACCAAAGCGAAGCGTTACCGTGTTGGAGAACCTGCGATTTAATCCAGGTGAAGAAGCTAATGATGAGTCATTTGCAAAGCAGCTTGCTACGGATTCTGGTGCTAGATATTTTGTACAGGATGGCTTTGGTACCGTTCATCGTGACCATGCTAGCTACGCGGCTATTACACTAATGCTACCAAGTGTTGCCGGATTTCTTGTAGAGAAAGAATATATGACTATTACAACCGCGATGAAACACCCAAAACATCCGCTTGTAGCGGTTACTGGTGGTGCAAAAGTGAGCGATAAAATCCAGGTTGTAAAAGAGTTGGTTGAAATAGCAGACACAGTACTTGTTGGTGGTGCCATGGCCAACACCTTCCTGGCGGCAGTTGGGCAACCGGTTGGAGCGAGTAAATATGAAGCCGATCAAGCCAGTGTAGTAAAGGATATCATCGCGGCATCGAAAGCAAAGGCTGGTGCATCGTTTGATGATTTCTTGATACTTCCGAGTGACGTGGCAACTGGTAAAAGTATCAACGCCACGCAAGCTGAGGTAAAAACGGTCAGCGCCGTAGCAGATGAGGATATGATTCTAGATATTGGCGATGCCACTGCTAAGCGATTTTCACAGGTCATAGCAGGTGCGAAAACTGTAATTTGGAATGGAACCATGGGTTTTGCCGAAAACGAGGTGTTTGCCAAGGGCTCAGCGGCAGTTGCCCAGGCAATGGCCGATTCAGAAGCTGAAACAATTATTGGCGGCGGCGATACGGCTGATTTTGCCATTCACTGGGACAAGAAAAAGGGCGACAGTTTTAGCCATGTTTCTACCGGTGGCGGCGCCAGTTTAGAGCTTATGGCCGGCGAAAAACTGCCCGGAATCGAACATTTGCTAGACGCCTAAGCAAAACTTCGGTACACTAAGGGGTAATAAAGCGTAAGCAGCATAGAATTAGGGTGAGCAACAAGAAACTAATTATCGGCAACTGGAAGATGAACCTCACGGTACATGAGTCTAGTTTGTATGTGCACAAACTAGGTGGACTGATAAAAAGCCATCGCAATGTCGAAATAGTGCTTGCGCCAGGTATGCTAGCTTTACAGTCACTTAGTCTACAAGCCGAACGCAAAATATTTAAGCTGGCTGCTCAAAATCTTTACTGGAAAGACGAAGGTGCCTTTACTGGTGAGGTATCAGCCCATCAATTACGTGGATTAGTACAATATGCCATTATCGGTCACTCCGAACGCCGTCATATATTCAGGGAACACGATAAGGATGTTCGAGCTAAGGTACAAGCAGCTGTTCGCCACGGTATAACGCCAGTACTATGTATTGGTGAAACCGCGCATGAACGAGCGGCTCGCGAGACAAATGGAGTCTTGCATGACCAAATCGTTGGTGGCTTAGCCAATTTGACGGCCGATGAAGTGCAGAATATGGTAATTGCCTATGAACCCGTGTGGGCAATTGGTACTGGCGACAGCGCGACGTCAAAAGACGTAGAAACGGCCGTGCGGGTGATTCGGCGCCAAGTTGAGCATTTATATGGCAAAGAAAGTGCCCAGCAGGTTCGGGTACTGTACGGTGGGAGCGTATCATCACAGAATGCCTCAGAATACTTAACGGTACACGGCGTCGATGGCTTGCTGGTGGGTGGTGCCAGCTTGAAATCAAAAGAATTCGAACTAATTATTGAGGCGGCATTTGCGGCGAGTAAAAAATAGCTATGGGCGATATAGATTTTGATGAACTCGATAAAGCGGTAAACTCGCTCATGAATTCGTCTGATGCCCCGAAAGGTCAAAAAAATAACAGTGCCAAACATGCCTCAAAAGCTGCGCCTGCCCATCGCCGCCATACGTCGGCTGTTCGTCGTGTAGCACCGGCCAAACCAGCGGTAAAAACTATGGATATGAAGTCCGCACCAGTCTCTTCTGGCGTGCCACGTCCCACCCCTATAAAACGAAGCGGGCGCTTCATGGACGTTGTTGACTCGTCAGCAGAATTGAACCCAATCCGTAAACCAATGACTATGCCAGCGCGTGAAGTGGCCCGCCCTACACTGGAGCCGGCAGTACCAAAGCCACTCGTGACGGACGATGCCCCTGTAAAACAACCGCATGATTTTTCTTTTAGCCCAACATCTTCGCATATATCTCAACTTTCGAATGATAAGGACACCGCGGTATCAACGGCGTCAACAATATCGTCGAGCGAGCCGGTACAAGTGCGTTTAGTCCCGAAGAGCGTTCCCGGGCCAGCGCCGCTAGAACTTAAGAGTGATTCGCCTGCCACGAAGGCAGATATACCCGAACATAGCGCGGATGATTCTGTCCGGCCAGCAGCGGTGTTCGGCCCCTTAGTCGTGCCCCCACGTGAGTCGGTTGCGTCAAAAGAATCCATTGAACTTGAGAATCAAGCTGGTAGCGATCCGCTTGCCATGCCGCTTGTATCGTCGAAGGCGGCTGAAGTACCTATGCAACCACTTCCATCACCAACTAGTCCTGCTAATGACGTTTCTACACATGAGTTAGCAAACGAAACGCCGGCCGAACGCGATGAATCAGAGCTGCCAAATCTCGAGGCTGTGGCATCTGAGCTTTCAGCCCAGCTAAGCGAAATTACCCCACCAGAAACTGAGTCGCCATTTTTAGTAAACACCAAAGTTGAAAAACGACCATTAAGTGCTAATTTGGCTGAGCTGAACGACAAAGTGGCTAACATAGGAATAGAGCAACCAACTGACGATGCCACATCATCTACCTCCGCTAATGACGAGCTCGCCGATATGCACGTACCAGCCATGGCTCACGAGCAGCAAGTATCTGAAGTACCGGAACTATCAACGGAACTAGTAGCCATAGAAGCGACCGGCAGGGGGGAGTATGAGCTCGACGAACCGCCAGTACCAATAAAATCCTCTACAGATGGTAGCCAGAAAAAAATCAAAAACTCGCCAGCGGTAGTCGGTGCAACCTCAATTGTGCAGCAGTACGAATCCAAAGAATCTTCAGGCGATTCATCGCATGCACCAATTTATGATGCTAGCGAGTACACAGAACCAGTTGCACACCCAGCCAAGAAAAAATCAGGCTGGTTATGGGTTCTTGTTATATTTATTATTCTTGCCCTAGCATCTGGTGGCGCGGTGGCGCTATATGTTGCAGGAATCATCCCGTAAAACACTGCCACTACGCTATACTAAAAAGAATGACATTTGTTGATGGGCTGAATGAAGCTCAGCGTACAGCCGTGTTGGCTGACGACGGGCCGTTACTTATTCTGGCTGGTGCGGGGAGCGGAAAAACAAAAACGCTGACGCACCGGAT
>CAZVUR010000025.1:0-11529 GCA_964629385.1 uncultured Candidatus Saccharibacteria bacterium
ATGTGCCCCGAGCCAGGTGTAAGTGTTTCTTTTTGAGATTACTTACTAATTGCAAGGTTACTCTAACATAAGCAGGTTGTCAAATCTTATGCAATCTTTCTGGCTTCGATTCTTGTATAATATGAAGCAAAGGAATTTTTACTAAAGAGTACATGTCAACTAAGCAACCTAAAGGAGCAATCTTTGCTTCACTCGCCGCTAATATCGGCGTAGGAATAAGTAAATTTATCGCATTCGCTATCACTGGTTCAAGTGCCATGCTAGCCGAAGGCATTCACTCAGTAGCCGATAGTAGCAACCAAATCTTGCTACTACTAGGTGACAGGCAGGCTAAAAGAGCACCCGATCAAGCCCATCCATTTGGGTATGGCCGCACTCATTTTTTATATGCATTTATAGTCGCAATCGTGCTGTTTAGCCTTGGTGGTATATTCGCTATTTACGAAGGTTACGAAAAAATCCATAATCCTCACCCAGTAGAGTCGCCAATCGTGGCTTATGTAGTGCTAGCTGTAGCAATGGTTTTAGAAGGCTTCGCGCTTCGTACAGCTATGAAAGAAGCCAGTGAATTTAAGCCAAAAAACCAAAACTGGTGGCAGTTTTTGCGTAGTACCAAATCAATTAACCACGTGGTGCTTACGCTTGAAGATACGGCGGCGCTGATTGGCCTAAGTTTCGCAGCCATTGGTATTACATTGTCGCTTGTTACGGATAATCCTATTTGGGACGGCATTGGTACGTTATTTATTGGTGCACTTTTGGTGGTTGTGGCAACTATTTTGTTTATCGAAGTTAAATCATTGCTTATCGGCGAAGCGGTAGACGCAGCTACCGAGCGCAAAATGCTCCAAATTATTTTGGGTGTAGATGACGTCGACCACGTGGTTGATTTCAAAACGCTTTATACTGGGCCAAACGAAATTTTTATAGCCATGAAAGTAACGGTAGGCGCCGAAGATAACGCCGCTAGTGTTGCTCGTGCCATCGATGAAATCGAAGCCCGCCTGCGCAATGAATTCCCAATCGCAAAA
Source organism: uncultured Candidatus Saccharibacteria bacterium (assembly GCA_964629385.1). GTDB lineage: Bacteria > Patescibacteriota > Saccharimonadia > Saccharimonadales > Saccharimonadaceae > UBA1020. The sequence continues at coordinate 1,032 of CAZVUR010000025.1, forward strand.
CTTATTTATGTAGAACCAGACCTATACAAAACTCGTAAAGAGCAAAAGGCAACTGATGCCGAAATCGAAAAGGAGATTATAGATGAAGGCTAGTAAAGCGAGTACGGTTGATCAATTCGTGGCCGAGGCGCCGGCGGAAGCTAGGCCGGTGTTACAAAAAATCCGCGAGGTTGTAAAGTCTGCTGTGCCAGACGTTGAAGAAACTATGGGCTACGGCAAGCCGTACTACAAATACCATGGTTGGCTAACGGGTATTACGTTATATACCAAACATCTTGGTGTAGAAATTTGGGATGGCTTGTCGGCTGAAGACCGCGAAGAATTAGAAGCCGCCGGGTATGTAACGGGTAGTAGGAATTTTAGAATTAATTACGATCAAGAAGTTCCGGTTGAAATACTTACAAAACTCGTGCAGGCCCAGGCAAAACGCAACAAAGCCAAGTATCCTGTATAATAGAGCAAGTAGCTTAATCAATATATCAAGAGCGCAGCAAGGGAACTGACCCAACGACCTGCCAGCAACCGGGCGAGCTACAGCACCGGTGCTCCATTCAGCCCAAAGAAAGGGAAAGATGTATATGACTTCTTTTCGTACGGCGGAAAGTGTTTCGCCAAAACATCCAGACAAACTATGTGATCAAATCTCAGATGCGATTTTAGATTCGTATCTGGCAGGTGATCCAAATTCTCGCGTGGCGGTAGAAACCGTGGGCGGCCACGGCAAAATATTTATTACCGGCGAGGTAACCAGCCAGTCGCACCCCAACATCGAACCAATCGTACGGCGAATCGCTGGCGATGTTGAACTAGACGTACATTTAGTAAAACAAAGCCCAGAAATAGCCCAAGGGGTTGATACTGGTGGGGCAGGCGATCAAGGTATTATGGTGGGGTACGCGTGTGACGAAACCCCAGAACTTTTACCACTCGAAGTCGTGCTTAGTCGTAGCTTAAACCAGCATTTATTTAAACGTTGGCCGTTTGATGGCAAAACACAAGTTACATTAAAAGACGGTGTTATTACGTCAATCGTTGCAAGTTTTCAGAATGCACCACAAAATGAATTAAAAACAGAGGTTTTGGCTTGGTTAGATCAACAAGCCGAAGCGGTACGGAGTGGCAACCCCACGCTTCACATCAACCCGGCAGGCGATTGGCACCAAGGTGGGTTTGATGCCGACGCTGGCCTAACGGGCCGCAAGCTGGTGGTAGATAATTACGGCCCGCGCATTCCAATTGGCGGCGGCTGTTTTAGCGGTAAAGATCCTTCAAAAGTCGATCGCTCCGCTGCATACATGGCCCGTAAAATCGCCCGGGATTATTTAAAGCAGCGCAACGCCAAAGAAGTCTTCTGTCACCTGGCCTATGCCATAGGATATGACCAGCCACTAGAAGCTACGGTCACTATCGATGGCCAGCAAGAACAAGTGGTTGGGTATGACTTATCGCCAAATGGCATTATAAAAACCCTAAATCTTAAAAAACCAGGGTACGAACAAACCGCAAAATGGGGGCATTTCGGGCATGCAGAGTTTGCCTGGGACGCTTAAGCTAACTTCGCAAAATTTTATCCATAGATTTACCGCGAGCAAGTTCGTCTATTAGCTTATCCATGTAGCGGATTTCTTGCATGGTTGGGTCTTCAATTTCTTCCACCCGCACGCCACAAATTACGCCGGTAATTAACTTTCTGTTCGGGTTCAATCGCGGTGCGTTGGCATAAAAGGTTTCAAGGTCGGTCTGGTTATTTATCTCAACTTCTAAGCCATTTTGATCGTAGCCAGTAAGCCAATGAATAATCATATCTACTTGCTCTTTGGTTTGGCCTTTCTTAGTAGCCTTTTGAACGTACAGTGGGTAAATACTTGCAAATGACATGGTGTAAATTCGAGGTTTTGTCATAATTATTCTGCCTGCTTTTTATATTTTTGAGCAAGTGGAATCGTAATTGTACGGGTAGCATTGGCTGCTCGAGATAAAGAAGCGATAGGTCGATATTCATACCCAATATGGATTAATTTAGCACCGAGTTTTGTTGCAGCCTTGAACGCAGGTAGCAAATCGGTATCAGCACTCACCACTACAATCTCAGTTTCTGGATTTGCTTCTGTCACAATGCGGACTGCAAGCCCAACATCAACACCCTTTTCAACTAGTCTCCAGTCTAAGTGCCCGTCACCGCATTCGACTTCGCGGGCGCGAAGATACCCAACTTTTATAAATGTAATACGCTGTTTTTGAATGTCGTTAACAAAATAAGACTGTTGTCGAACGGCTGACTCGGATTTTAATTTTATTTCTTCGCTGTTGTCGTAAATGCGCAAGCGTGCACCAAACCATAAAATCTGAGAAGGTGAGTTATCCTGCAGTATCTCTTCTAAAAGGCCTCGGAAATCAAATCCATCTATTTCAGAGCGATTAGCTTTTTCCTCATCGCTACCAAGCAGATGACGTAATCCGTAAACCAGATTTTCTCCATCTATAAGCACGATGCGTTTCATGCTCTAAGTATATCAAAACAAAGACCTCGCGAGGATTACTCCAAGCGAGGTGCTGTACTAAAATACTAGCAAATAATGCGCGTTTTGTCAATATGCTTATGGGTGTACAATTAAGTCATGAAAATGTCGGACAGGCGTAAAGACCTTCGACCACGCGAAAAACTCGCGACTAAAGGTGCTGCAGCTTTGAGCGACTACGAACTCCTTATGGCAATTATCGGCAGTGGCAACGCGCAGGCGGATGTAACTAAAATTGCTCGTGATGTACAGAAGTTGGTGAATGAAAAAGGGAGCGAGCTTACCTACGAAGATTTACTGGTAGTAAAAAGCCTCGGCCCGGCTAAAGCTACGCAAATTATGGCCGGATTTGAGCTGTGGCGACGGCAATTTGAAGTAGGTGAGCGGCCAATAATCGATTCGCCCGAAAAAGCTGTTGAACAGTTGGCGGATATTCGCGATAAAAAGCAGGAATACTTCGTTTGCCTTACGCTTGACGGCGCGAACCGTCTTATTGCTAAGCGAGTCATCACTATCGGCACACTAACCGCTAGTCTGGTTCATCCGCGTGAAGTGTTTGCCCCAGCTATCGAAGACCGCGCCGCATCAATTATCGTGGGGCATAATCACCCAAGTGGTAATTTAGAGGCTTCAGACGCCGATAAGAACGTGACACAAAGGTTAAAAGAGGCTGGAAATATACTAGGAGTAAATCTAGCTGATCACATAATTATTACCAAATCTTCTCATATAAGTATCATTTAGCTCTCTGTTATAATCAGAACATGTCTAAGAGGTTGAATAATTATGCTTTTATCGATAGTCAAAACCTCAATTTAGGTGTTCGCTCACTCGGGTGGCAGCTCGACTATAAAAAATTTCGTTTGTACTTAAAGAATAAATACAACGTAGATCAAGCTTATTTGTTTATAGGTAAGACAAGTGGCAATCAGGATTTGTATAGTGCTCTTATGAAAGCGGGATACATATTGGTTTTTAAGCCAACAATTGCATATATCGAAAACGGCAAGAAAACCATGAAGGGGAATGTTGATGCAGAATTAGTTCTTTATGCTGCAGCAAAAGTTTATAGTGAATACGACAAAGCTATCATTATTAGTGGGGATGGTGATTTTTACTGCCTTGCTGAATATCTAGAAGAAAGTAATAAACTGCTTCGTATAATCACACCGAATCGACGATATTCAAAACTGTTACGAGGCTATCGTCAATTTATTTCGAGCCTCGACCCGCTACAGGGCAAGCTTGAATATCAGAAAAACAAGAAACCGGCTCGTGCGGTCGGTCGAAACCTTAGGCAGAGCCGGCAATCGTCTAGGAATAGCGGTCGGTCGAAACCTTAGGCCTGCCAAGACTTGGTGATACAGTAGTAATACTAGCAAATTTTAGTAAAAAAGTCAATGAAGGGATTATATAAATGGCCGATATACGCACTGAGTTTAAGCGCATTGATAATATTCTACTTGAAGATGCGGGTACGAATGGTGCTGGTGACTATATGGCACAGATGTCGTGGTTATTGTTTCTCAAGTACCTCGACGACCTAGAAGAGACGCGTAAGTCTGAAGCTATATTCCACGGTGAAGAATACGAGCCACTTTTTATGCGCGAATTTCAGTGGGACAACTGGGCTGCGCCAAAGCTAGAGAACGGACAGCCGGATATTTCGGCGCAAATGACAGGCGATGACCTTATTGAATTTGTAAATCAGAAACTCTTTCCGTACTTAAAATCGTTCAAAAATACCGAGAACGACCCGAAGTCACTCATCTACAAAATTGGTGAGATTTTTGGTGAAGTGACGAATAAGATTAGCAGTGGCCGAAACCTGCGTGATGTGATTGATATTATTGATGAGCTCCAGTTTCAAACACAGGACGAGCTTGATCAGCTTTCTGCACTATACGAAGACCGCTTAAAGCTTATGGGTGGCGCAGGGCGTAGTGGTGAATTCTATACACCGCGTCCACTTATTCAGGCTATGGTTCAGGCGGTTGATCCAAGACTTTTCAAAACAGTCTACGATGGTGCGGCAGGTTCGGCTGGGTTTTTGACCGAAGCATATACGTACCTACGAAAAAAGGTCACAAAATCAAGTGAACTCAAGGCACTCAAAGAAGATACGTTCTTTGGCAAGAACAAAAAGCCTGAGCCATATCTACTCGGTACAATGAACATGATTTTGCATGGCATCGAGTCTCCAAATATGATTCACGCTAACACGCTCAACGAAGACACGCGCGATATACAAGAAAAGGATCGCTACGATTATATATTGGCAAACCCACCTTTTGGCGGTAGCGAGCGGCCAGAAGTGCAACGTAACTTCAAAGTGCCAACACGCGAGACGGCGAATTTGTTCATGCAGCACTTTATGAAGAACCTCCGCAGTGGCGGTGAAGCGGCAATTGTTATTAAAAATACTTTCTTAACCAACGAGCCAAATGGTGCGACTGGTAAAATTCGCAAAGAGCTGGTAGAGGGTTATAATCTTCATACGATTCTCGACTTACCAGGTGGCGTGTTCAGCGCGACTGGCTCAACTGGTGTAAAAACTGTAGTGCTATTTTTCCGTAAAGGCGAGCCAACTCGCGACATTTGGTATTACCAGTTGAACCCTGGCCGCAATCTTGGCAAAACTAATCCCCTTAATATCAACGATTTCAGCGACTTTTTGGCAAAATATAAAACTCGTGAAACCAGCGAAAATTCATGGACGGTGAGTATAGATGATATCGACAATTCCACCCTCGATCTTGGTGTTAAAAATCCGCACGAGCCAGAAGCCGAAGAACTGAAAACGCCAGATGGGATTTTGGAGGATATTAAGCGGATTGATAAAGAGGTTGCAGAAATATTAGGCGACTTGGTCTTATGAGCAAAACAGTTTTCTACTCTTGGCAGTCTGATGACCGATCAACCAACAATTATATAAAAAAGTCTTTAGACAAAGCCACTAAACAAATTGGCGAAGAAACATTTGTTATTGATAGAGACACCCAAGGTGAGCGCGGGGCAGTTTCGATAGCTGATGTTGTTATGCGTAAAATATCCGAATGTGATGTCATGCTCGCTGATATATCTATAATTGGCGAAGCTAATAACAGAAGTATTGTGAATCAAAACGTACTGTTTGAACTTGGCTTTGCGGTAGGAAAACATGGCTTTGACAACATTATTCTTGTGGCTAATCGAGATCTAGGTGCTATTGAGACTTTACCATTTGACATCAGAAATCGGAGAATAGTTTCATTTTCGTTACAAAACGAAAAGAACCAGCCCGTACTGGAAAAAACATTAGCAAATATACTGAAGGATTATATTGATAGAGGGATATCAACTGAAGACTCCACTGTAAAGTACGCCACACCAAGCGTGAAACCTCACAACTATAATTCATATGAAGCACGTGATGTATGGGTAAATGAGTTCTTGGATAATCTTGCATCGAGAGATTTTAATGACGAAAGAGTCAAGCTTCATAAATTAAGTACTCCAAAGCCAGGCTTAAGGTTGATAATAAATGGACACACCGAATGGGCGTTGAATATTAATTTCGGTGGCATTGGTCAAGATGATGGTATAAGTTTCACGATAGGCTCGGGTAGAAACTCTAATCTTTATAATAATTCCCACAACGGTTATGGTCAGTTTTTATGGAGCGGTAAAAAGAAAGCAACGGTTCTTGAGTATCATGATTTCAGTTTTATAAATATCGGCGACCTATCGGGCAAGTTTTATACAGCGGAAGAGTTCGCGGATAGGACGTGGTCCGTAATTATTAATAAAGTTGAAGAGGTGTTGAGTTAATGAGCAGTGGATTCTCAATTGTAGATTTTGCCCAAATCGCAGGCGCGGTTGGAACGGTTCTCGCGGCTGGAATCGCAGCATACGCAGCCTACCAGTCAAATCAAACCGCCAAAAAAATCGAAAATGATGCCAAACGTCGACGTAGGCCAAGAATAGGGATGTATTTGATACCATCACAAAAAAGTAACTCTGTCGTAAATATTATAATTAATAACTATGGCGGCTCTGTCGCACTAGATGTAAAATTCAAAATTAAGAACGATGTAGAAATTCAGAAAGGGGATAATCAGAAAATAAGTGAGTATTTAGTGTTCAAAAATGGGCTGAAAGCAATTTATCCTGATCAGACTAACGAGCAACGTTTAATGTACCTTTTTGGAAGAGACGAATCATTTTTCACAAAGCCGATTGAAGTTGAGGTCACCTATCGATCTGATACTATGTCCTCTAAAGACTTCTATAAGGAGACGATTTTTCTAGACTTTCTTAATTTACCGGAAGTCTCGTCTCCTCAGAAAGACATCGGAGACATCGTAAAAGAACTGAGCCAAATACGAAGCGAGTTGCAACAAATAAGGAAAAAGAGATAGTGAACACAGTAAAGCTTGGTAGTATTTGTGAATTAATTACACGCGGTATTTCGCCGAAGTACACAGAAGACGAGAAGCTCGGAGTCACCGTACTAAATCAAAAATGCATTCGTAATAAAACTGTACTGTATGAATTTAGCAGGCTACACAACCTATCTGTGAAATCTGTTAATAAATCAAAGTTTGTGAAGTCGGGTGATGTTCTGATTAATTCAACGGGGCATGGTACACTGGGGCGCACTGCACTGGCAGAGAATATCAACGAGCCACTTCTTGTTGACTCGCATGTGACAATTTTACGACCATTTGAAGGACTATTTGAGCCGCGATACTTTGCGTACCTCATCGGTCGGTCGGAGAATGATTTCATCAAGATGGCGACTGGAACAAGTGGCCAGACAGAGCTTCCAAGAGCACTTTTGAACGACTACGAAATTAGTTACGAGCCATCTATCGAAGAGCAGCGACGGATTGTGGCTAAGTTGGATGCGGCTTTTGAGAAGATTGATCAAGCCATTGAATTGACAGAAGAAAACTTATTACGTGCGAAATCACTTTATACTTCGGCTCGAAGAGAGGCGATTAAGAAGCTGGCAGGTAATGAATCGAACTTCATCAACAATATTGGAAAAAATCTAGACAATATGCGGGTTCCAATTACAAAAAGCAAACGCAAGTCAGGACAATATCCATATTATGGCGCATCCGGCATCGTGGATTACGTAGATAATTATATTTTTGATCAAGTGGCACTACTTATATCTGAAGATGGTGCCAATCTTCTTGCTAGATCAACGCCAATTGCATTTGTCGCTTCAGGTAAGTATTGGGTAAATAATCATGCGCACATCTATAGTTTTTCGGATACAGCTACTTTGAAGTATGTTGAATATTATCTTGAAAATACAGACTTGAAACCTTTTATAACGGGTGCTGCTCAGCCTAAACTTAGTCAAAGTAATCTAAACAAGATCCCAATTTTCATCCCTCCTTTAGATATCCAAAAAAAGGCCGTTAATATCATTTCTGAAGCTGAAAGAAATGCCCGTAAACTTACTAGTTTATATACGGATAAGATAAATCACATGAAGGCACTTAAGCAATCAATGCTCACGCAAGCATTTTCCACAACGAATAAGGTATAATCAGAAGTAATTATGAACGAAGCCACAACACGTCGTGAACTGATAAACCCAATGCTAAAAGACAGCAAGTGGGGGCGAAATGAGACAATCGGCTCGGAGATTATAGACGAGTACGAGTTCACCGATGGCCGTTTAATAGGCGCTGGGCAGCGCGGTAAACGTAAAAAAGCCGACTACGTGTTGGTGTATAAAAACCAGAAGCTTGCCATTGTAGAAGCAAAAGCCGAAGATAAAGAGATTACTGACGGCCTAGAGCAAGTGAAAGACTATGCCGAAACGCTTAACGTACGGTTTGTGTATAGTACTAACGGCCGAGGTATTTACTTTTTCGATATGAAAACGGGGCGCGGTGAGTTCGTCGATAGTTACCATACTCCAGATGATTTATTCGTGAAGACTTTTGATGACATAAACCACAATCAATACGAAGCATTAATTGAGCCCTATCAAATAACAAAGCATCGTCCTCGCTACTACCAAGAAAATGCCATCAATGCAGCGGTAAAGGCTATATCTGGCGGAGAAGACCGTGTGCTGCTGACGCTCGCGACTGGTACGGGTAAAACGACGATAGCGTTTCAGGTAGCCTGGAAACTGTTTCGGTCACGCTGGAATAAGCGAGGCGACGACCGACGACCGAGAATCTTATTCATAGCCGACCGCAATATACTAGTCGAACAAGCAATGGGTGATTTTGAGCCGCTCGAGAGTGAGATAGTACGCGTCAATGGCGACGCTATTCGCAAAAAGGGTACTATTCCAACTAATGGCAATATTTTCTTTAGCATCTACCAGGCTATTGCCGGTAAACCAAAAGACCAGCCAGATAAGCCGTATTTTATGGACTATCCAGCCGATTTCTTCGACCTTGTGATTATTGATGAATGTCACCGCGGCGGTGCAGGTAACGAAAGTAGCTGGCGCGAAGTACTGAATCACTTTTCGGGCGCGACCCACCTTGGCCTGACTGCTACGCCAAAGCGCGATGATAACGTGGATACCTATGAGTATTTTGGCGAGCCGAAGTATACATACTCACTAAAGCAGGGTATTGAAGACGGCTTTTTGACGCCATTTAAGGTAAAGCGCATTACAACAACCATGGATCGTTACGTGTTTAATCCGAGCGACTACGTAGAGAGTGGCGAAGTGGATGAAGCGCGCGAATATACACTAAACGATTTTAACAGAGCGATATATCTACCTGAGCGCGAAGAGCGACTAGTGCAGATAATGTTCGAGCAGATCAATCCTAATCAAAAGACAATTGTATTTTGTAATGATGAGAAGCACGCAGCAATGGTGCGCGACTATATAAACAAACATAAACCAGCTGGAACTTTGGGCGACGACAGAAATTACTGCGTTCGTGTAACGGCTACCGAAGGTAAAATTGGTGACAATCACCTAGAAGATTTTCGTGATAATGAAAAGCAGGTGCCGACTATTGTAACGACTAGCCGCAAGTTATCGACTGGCGTAGATGCACGCAATGTACGATTTATTGTACTGATGCGTACTGTCGGTAGTATGGTTGAGTTTAAGCAAATTGTAGGACGTGGCACGCGGCTATACGACGATAAAGATTACTTCACTATCGTTGACTTTTACGGCAACGACTCGAAGTTCGAAGACCCGGCGTGGGACGGCGAGCCGCAAGAAGTAGAAAGAAAAGAAGTTGAAATGAATGTTGATGTCGAGTATCAACCGCCAGAAGTTATTATTGAGCCGGGGGATATGATTAACGAACCGGAGCCAACATACGACGGATCGCCAATCGATATCGAAGAAAAGAAACCCGAAAAAACTGTTGTGCGCTTAGCTGATGGCAAAGAGCGTGAGATTAAATATACGGTTGATACAAAATTCTACTTAGATGGAAAGCCAGTTTCGCCACAAGAGTTTCTAGAAAAAATGTTTGGTGAACTACCGGATCTTTTTAAAGACGAAGAGGAACTTCGTGAAAAATGGAGCAACCCGCAAACACGTGATGCATTACTGCAAGGGCTGGCGGAAAGGGGCTTTGGTGAAGAAATATTGCAAGCACTCAAAGTTCTGATTGATGCTGAAGACTCTGATGTTTATGATATTTTACGATTTGTTGCCTATGCACGAGACACGATGACACGATTCGAACGATCTGGTCTTGTGCGTGAATACTACCTAGAGCAGTTGAATGCAAATGAGCGTGAGTTCGTTGAATTCATATTAAAAACTTATGAAGCTGAAGGTGAAAATGAACTCAGTATGCAAAATTTAAGGAGTTTAGTCAATTTAAAATACCATACGATGAAAGATGCTGAGGCAAAGCTTGGTACACCTGCCGAAATAGTTCACGACTATTTAGAATTGCAAAAAGAACTGTATGTCAGCGTAGGGAACTAAGCATGACCGCAAAAGCCCTTCAGGTTATTGTTCCATCTGGTGAGCCGAT
>CAZVUR010000026.1:0-11251 GCA_964629385.1 uncultured Candidatus Saccharibacteria bacterium
AGGCTCAGTTTAGTCGGCTATACTTGGCCCGGAATTGATTGCATCTGAGTAATTGTAGGTTGGGTCCTCGGTTGGTCCGAATATCGCAAAGCCGGCTGCTACTACAAATAATAGGATAGCTTCCATGATGAGGGCGGTTACTACTGTACGCCAGCCGAATTTCAGCCCAACAAGCACAGGAATCCCCAACGCGAGTACGGCGACGAGCACGAAACAGGCCACTCCAACGAGTTGCGAAGCGGCGTTATAGTAACTATCGGTACCAGAGACAACAAGTGTAGTTAATCCAATGACTGCAGCTACTAATACGGATGTTATAAAGCTGATGCCAAATACCGCATAGATATTAATCGGTTTTACGAATGGGGCAGGTGGAGCGGCCACTACTTGTTCGGTATTAAAATCATTATCTTCCATTATTTTTTACCTTTCTTGCCGATTGTTGGGTTGGCATGTACCGAGTTGGCTTTTTTCATAAGTATAATCGAGAGAGCTATGAGGACAATGAGGCCAATACTTCCACCTATTATCCAACCGATATTTAATTTCCAGGCTGCGTCGGCAAAATCACCCTCAACAACAAATGTTTCGTCTGGCATAAGGCTTTTGCCGGTCTTCGTAAACTCACCGCCTTGTCCGATACTGCTTTGCAACTTATCCAGGCTGGTACTTTTTAGGGCACCAGAACTGTCGGCAGCCGAGGCACCGGTACTGATGCCATCTTCAAGCGAGCTTGTTTCAATGGAACTCTGTTTGGCACGGGTGTAAAAGTCGCTTGAAACATCTACGGCTACGCGTACTTCTTCGATTGACTGGGGGACTTGCAACGTTTTGAATTTCAAATGATATAAGCCAAAGTTACCGCTCACATAGCCTTCTGGCGCAATATATGACACTAAAATGGCGCCGCGTTCCTGCGAAGCGATTGGTTCAGGGAACGAGAATGAGTAGCCAGAACCTTGCTGCTTCAGGTCAATTGGCTTGTAGCGAAGGTTTGCCTCGCTGCTACCATAGTAGTAATATCCGTAGGAATCAATCGTAAATATATCGTCTTTGATTGAGGCGCAACTTGGCTGGTAAGCATACCGGGCTTGTGAATCGTCTTCTTGCTCTGCTTCCGAAGCTTCGCCACTACATTTACTTGGGGGAAGAATTTGATAAGCCGTTACATTCGAAACTTTAACGCCATCTGGGATGGTAAATGAGCTTTTGCTGAATGCATTAGTATCGGGGTTGTTATATACGAACTTCGCGTAGGTAACGACTTTTTGGTCACTGCGAACGATTGACGTGTAAGCCTGTTTTTGCCCAAACAGAAGGGAATTATCCGCTGAAGCGCCTTCGCTTGTAAAACCAACTACGGCAGCCGCCGCCAGTAACAATAAGGCTAATAATCGTGATTTCACAAACTCTCCTCTTTAAGCGTTAGTGTCAGCATACTGATTGGAGCTTGGGGTGTCAACGGTCTGGGCGACAACAGGTTTTCTTTAAATCTAAAAGCTGGTATACAATAAGCGGTATGAGCGATACATCTCCAGTTATTCACCTCCAGGGCGTTACCAAACGGTTTGGTAAATTTAACGCCGCTAAAGCCGTCGATATTAGCGTGCCCGAAGGCCAGATCGTGGGCTTTGTAGGGGCGAATGGAGCTGGTAAAACCACGACTATCAGCATGCTACTGGGGTTTTTAGGTGTTAGTGAAGGGGCGGTAGACTTATTTGGTGCCCGGGTCCATCCATCGAACGCCCATAAGTCGCATAAGCACATTGGCTACGCGGCGGGTGACATGGAACTGCCTGGCCAACTTACTGGTAAGCAATACCTTGGCTTTTTGCGAAGCCAGCGCACAGGGGGCACAAATGAACAATATCATGAACTTTTGAAACGGTTTTCACCACAACTCGATAAGAAAATCCATACGTTGTCACGGGGTAACAAGCAAAAAATCGCCCTGGTAGCGGCATTCGTTGGCGAACCTGAGCTAATCGTGCTGGACGAGCCGACCAGCGGGCTTGACCCAGTGATGCAAGAAGCCTTTCTGTCATTGGTGCGCGAATACCGCGAAAAGGGTAAAACAGTATTTATGTCGTCGCATTACTTGCAAGAAGTTATGGATGTATGCGACCGGGTGATATTGATGAGCAATGGGCGAATCGTTGAAGATGTGCTCACAAGCGAACTAATGAAAATGGGTGGCAAACAAGTACGTATTGAAACGGGCTATAGGCCCACCAAGCCGCCAAAAGATGCTGAGTCGGTAGAAACCGAGGAGACAGAACGCGGCGTGATACTTCAGTTCGTGTATAAAGGCGACCTAGGTGAACTGCAACGATGGTTAGCGGCGGTTAAACAGCTTCGTGATGTTGAGGTGAGTGAATATAACCTTGAAGAAGCATTCAAATCACTCTATCAAACGGAGGAAGGGGCATGATACGCTCGATTTTTATAAAAACACTTTATGATAAACGCGCGTTCATACTTGGGTGGACCATAGGGTTGGCAGCAATCGCCGCATTACTCACCGCATTTTACCCAGCAATGCACCAAGACGGCTCAATTGATGCGCTGGTTAAAAGCATGCCGCCAGCATTCCAGGGTTTAGTAGGGAGTTTATCCGATTTAGCACATTTTGATACATATATCGCGTCGCAAGTATTTGACATTCGCTTGCCGCTCATTGCGGGTATCATGGCAATCATTCTTGGCCTTAGTTTATCGGTTAGTGATGAAGAAAAAGGCGAACTGCGCACTTTGTTAAGTCTACCGATAAGTCGTACTAAGCTGCTATTCGAGCGCTGGCTTGCCATGGTGACGGTGTTAATGATTACGCTATTGGGATTAGTTGCCGGATTGTACGTTACTATGCCATTTATTGACGGCGCGACAATTGATACCGATATAATGGTGCGCTTAGTCGCAGTGACGGGCCTGATGATGGTAACATTTGGTACTATTCCGTTTGCCTTTGGCATGGCTACAGGTAGGCGTGCCGTAGCAAGCGCGGTGAGTATTGCTGTGATTATTGGTAGCTTTTTATTATCTACCTTCGCTAGCGCAGTGGATTGGCTAAAGGATTACGAACCGTTGTCGCTGCTGCATTATTTTCCGGCAGTCGATATTGTTAAAACTGGCATTGATGGCGCCGATGTAGCGGTGCTTGCGGCTATAACCACAGTGCTACTTATTGTGGCATTCGTGGCCTTTCGCCGCCGCGACGTTGCTTAAAGCTGCGTGGTTTCCCAAATTTCATCAAGCCAGCGGTAGCCTTCGTTAGCTGCGCTGGCGTCGTCCATACCCATACCAACCAGCCAGTTATCATCGAACTCGAAGCCTGAATAATCTGCTGTAACATCGTATTCACGGTCTGTTCGCTTGTTGCATAACACGGCTAGTTTTACCGCTTTTGCACCGCGGTTTATAAGATGCTTCATAACAAAATTGGCAGTAACGCCTTTATCAAGTACATCGTCGATTATTATTATATTTCGGTTAGTTACTAAGGTGGTTGGTGCTAAATCAGTAACGATATGTGGCTCGCCCGCATGCTGCCCGTCGCCATACGTACTTACCATCATGTTATCAAGTTCCGGGTGATAGTCGGGTGATTGCCGCACGATCTCTGTCATAAGTTTACTTGAAAATGGGGCTGCCCCGCGTAGGAGGGCAACGAATAAGGGTGTTTGACTAGGAAAATCTTTTAGAATCTTTGTGGCAATCTGGCTAATGGTGTTGTTGACTTGTTCGGCTGTCGCTAATTGTTTGTATGTACTATTCATATCACACACTCTAGCACACCTATGGGCTGCAATGAAAAGGTATAATAAAACTATGCAACTTCCAACAAGGCAAGAGCTGGAGAAAATTCTTAAAGACGCGCGGGTATCAAAGCGATTAGTGCGCGATATTCGCTATGTACCAGAAGAAATAACTCACGCCGATATACGCGATTTTATGCCAGTCACCACTAAATCCGGCAACGAAGGTGTGCTGTTATTTGGCGACAAAATTATTCAATTTACCTTAGATAAGCGCCGGCCTAATGCCGCTGGGCGAGTAGAAGCAATTATCTGTGATATTTGCGCCACATGGCAACGAGGAACAAATTCGGCCATATTAACGTTCAAAGTAAGCGCTGTTCATACCATTTCACATTTAGTATGTGCGGATTTAGATTGTTCACTTCATGTTCGTGGTCTCACCAATGCCAGCAAGCTGGCCCGCACCCAAATTAGAGAGCAGATCACGCCCGAAGGGCGAATTGAACGTCTTCACGATCGCTTAGCCGCGATAGCAGAGGAAGTATGAAGCGGTTGATTATTCTTCGTGGTAATTCGGGTAGCGGTAAAACAACGGTAGCACGTGCATTACAGGAGAGACTTGGACGGACCACCATGTTGCTTTCGCAGGATACATTGCGACGAGAAATACTGCGCGTGAAAGAAAACTCAAAACATCCAACTGCTGAGTTGTTACAGATGATGACTCGCTTTGGCTGGGATAAAGGTTTTGAAACAGTAATTATTGAAGGCGTATGGAGCTCCCAGAAGAATAGGCAAGCCCTTAAAGAACTGCTTCAAGAGGCAACCGAAAGTCATGTCTATTACTTTGATATATCGTTTGAAGAAACATTGCGACGCCACGCGACAAAGCCAAACAAGAACGATTTTGGTGAAAGTGAAATGCGGGAATGGTGGAAAGAAAAAGACTATCTTGGTGTTGATGGCGAAATTATTCTGCATGAAGATATGTCTAAAGACGAGATTGTTGCAAGAATTATAGATAGCCTAAGCTAGGCTAATCTCCTTTTGCTCGCCCAAAAGTAGCAAAACGCGCCAGCTTTTGACCGCAAAAGCTGGACAAAACTCGTGAACGCTTGCTAGCAAAGGAGGCAACCAGCCCAGTAAGACGGTCAAGCTAACGACTCCCGTTGGTCGGCCTGTTCATAAGTAATTAATAATGGATGATGAACAGACAGAGTTAGCTTGAATTACTCCGTCTTACTGCTCTACTCGCCAGCCTTAACCAGCAAGAAGTTCACCCACCCAGGCTACCGCGCCGGAGTAACTCCCTGTAGTAACAGTGTTGTTCCCGGGGTCCGGGGCATCTTCATGAACCCGAGAAGACAGACCGATGACCGATAGGGTCATTCGCCAAACTTTACCCTGAATCATTAATGAATAAAGATATGAAAGGGCGCCTGGAGGCGACGTTTGGCGACTGTCGGTCATCGTTCTGGATTCCCGGATGGAATGAAGCGCACCGGTGGTTTTACTTCTTTTGCCACCAAAAAGAAGTCTTTTTGGTACTTTCCAGATGAAAAGTACAAAGTTTGGTTCTTTGACCAGACAAAGAACTGCTCCCAATACGTAGTATTATCTGGCGGTGCCAAGATACTGGTATAATAAGATAGTAAACCCGGCGGAAGGTGATAGATAGAACCACTTTTACGGTAAAAGTTTTTCTACCTGTTACTCTCCGCTAAACAAGAAGGAGGCTCTAATAATGAGTACTATAAACCCCAACGGAAAAGAGATAATTTCCGTTACTACTGAATTTGCGGGACAACCGCTCACACTCGAGGTAAACCGCGTAGGATTCCGCACCACCGCTAGTGTGCTTGTAAAATACGGCGAAACAGTCGTACTTGGTACTACCCAAGTGGGTACGCGTCCAATCCAGCTTGATTACTTCCCGCTAAGTGTTGATTACGAAGAAAAAATGTATGCAGCGGGTAAAATTAGCGGCAGCCGTTTTATTAAACGTGAGGGTCGCCCAAGCGATGAAGCAATTCTAATCGGCCGTATTATCGACCGCCCAATTCGCCCCTTGTTCCCTAAAGGCTACCGCGCAGAGGTGCAGGTAGTAGCCAGTGTACTTTCAATGGATCCACGCTTTAGGCCGGACATGATTGCCATGATTGCCGCCAGCTCGGCACTATCAATCAGCGGCGCGCCATTCGACGGCCCAGTGGCTGGGCTGCGTGTTGGCCGCGTAAACGGTGAATTCAAAGCGTTCCTAACACCTGAAGAGCGTGAGCAATCAGACCTTGACCTTGTGGTTGCTGGCATTGAAAGCGGTGTAGTAATGGTAGAGGCTGGCGCCAACGAAGTTGAAGAAGACGTAGTGATCGACGCGATTGCATGGGCGCACGAAGCTATGCAGCCTGCTATTACACTGCAACGTGAACTAGCCGAAAAAGTAGCCAAAGAGCCAATTGAGTACGAGCTAGTATTACCAAATGAAGACATTCAGGCAGCAGTAGATGAATGGGCGCACGAAAAGTTAGGTGAAAAGCTGCACCACCCATACCCTGAGCGTAACGAAATGATTAACGAACTTCGCTGGAAATTCCACGAAGAAATGGCCGAGAAAATTGGGGAAGAGTACGCCGAAGTACGCGATGAATATGATGAAGCCTTTACAATGGCCCTCCATAAAGATGTGCGCCGCGGTATCGTTGAAGCCCAAACCCGCCCAGATGGACGTAAGCTAAACGAAATCCGTCAGCTTAGCTCAGAAGTGGGCATTTTACCTCGCGCACACGGTTCAAGCCTATTCACGCGCGGTGTGACCCAAGGCATGAACGTAGTGACATTAGCTCCATTAAGCTACGCGCAGCTTGTTGATACTATGGAGGTTACCGACGGTGAACGCCGTTACATGCACCATTACAACGCACCGGGTTATACGGTAGGCGAAGTGCGCCGTTTAGGTAGCCCAGGCCGCCGCGAAATTGGCCACGGATACCTGGCCGAGCGGGCAGTTCTACCAGTTCTGCCAAGCGAAGAGGAATTCCCATACGCTATTCGTAGCGTGACTGAAATCATGAGTCAAAACGGTTCGACTAGCATGGCTGCCACGTGTAGTTCTGTACTGGCGCTTATGGACGCAGGCGTGCCGCTTAAGCGACCAGTTAGCGGAATCGCTATGGGACTAATGATGGACGGTGATACACCATATGTACTTAGTGACATTGCCGATGCAGAAGACTTTGCTGGTGACATGGACTTTAAGGTTACCGGTACCGAAAAGGGTATTACGGCCGTTCAAATGGACATGAAGCTTCATGGCCTTCCTGTTTCAGTACTTGCCGAAGCAATCCGTGCGAGTACACCTGGCCGTAAGCATATTCTAGAGCACATGCTCACCACGCTTGCTGCGCCTAAACCAAACTTAAGCCCATACGCACCACGTATCGAAAAGATTAAGATAAACCCTGAGAAAATCGGTGCCGTGATTGGTAAGGGTGGTGAAGTGATTAACAAGATAACTAGTGAAACCGGTGCAGAAATCGATATTAAAGATGACGGCCTGATAACCGTGGCAAGCCCAGACGGTGAGTCTATTGAAAAAGCGCTTAATTGGATTAAGAGCCTTACCGAAGAGCCAGAAGTGGGCCGGATTTACACGGGTAAAGTTGTAAGTATTAAAGACTTTGGTGCATTCGTAAATATTATGCCAGGTACTGATGGTATGGTGCATATTAGCCAGCTGAGCGATAAGCGTGTTGAAAAAGTAACCGATGTATTACATGAAGGCCAAGAAGTGAAAGTGAAACTGACCGGCATTGATGAGCGAGGCCGTTTAAGTCTAAGTATTAAAGAAGCACAAGAGTAATAACCCGAGGTAGCGGGCGTACCAGGAAGGAGGGTGTATATGAATAACAATCAGCAGCCTGGTGGGCAATTACACCTAACACGAGTCGGTGTGACTGTTGCAGTAATAATTGTAGTGTTAGCGGCCTTGTGGGGAGTGTGGTTTTTTGCCACCAAAGCTATGGCTCAACCATCAAGGATTGATTATCTTCATCTAGATAACCAACGCGCTATTGCAACCACATCGCTCGAGGCGTACGATCCAATAGTGGAAGATTTTACGGCGCATTATAACGCCGCTTATACAGAAGACGTATCGGCAGACGAGAAAGAGTCGATAAAAAAGCACTATGACACAAAATTCAACGACGAACTTGCCATAACAGATGACAGGCTTGATTCCATGCAGGAGTCAATAGCGCTCAAAAATGCGGCCGTGCAGGCCAAGTACGGTCAGTTCAATCGGGATTACCGCCATATGCTGGAGTACATTACGCAAACGCGCTCTACCGCAACACAAGTGGTAGAGGTAATTAGTGGTATGTGCAGCAAAGTAACTAAGATAAGTGCCAGTGGCGATTATGCTAAGCGATTTGTGGATGAAAGCCAGGCATGTATGGATAAGTTAGCTGAAGCCAAGAAGCACGTGACTCCAAGCGCGCAAGCTATGATGACACGTTTACAGAGCATGTATAAAAGCCACCACGAAGCGTTTAAGAAGTCGGTTGACGAAAAAAATAACACACTTCGTATAGCCTATGCATCAGCTGGATTGCTTGGCTTGCTTAGTATAAACAGCGAGCTCTCCAGTATCCAAAAAGACTACTCTACGGCCGAAACTACCGCTTCACAAAAACTCGAACAAGCGCTGAACTCATCAAGCAATGAACTTCATGCTAGGCTCACAAAAGCATCATCGAAGAAGGAGTAAGATATGTCACCGAATACCCCACGAACACTACTTCGGATCGGCTTCATAGCGGCAATCGTACTAGCTGTATGTGCTGTTGTTGGCGCAGTAATATACGCTGTTACACGACCTACTATGGCTGACTTTACGGCGGCACGTAAACATCAGGTCACGCAGGTTGCCACTGCTGATGAAAAGCTTGTTCCGGCCTTTAATGCATACCTTAGTGCTTTCAAACAAGCGCAAAACCAAACAGATTCGATTGAAAAGGCCAAGGAAGCTGCTGCAAAAGAGCAAAAGGCCTATCAAGATGCCGTGGCTAAAGCTGATCAGGCAGCCAAGGCGCTTCAGAAAAATCGGGCCTCTAACGATAGCGATGTTGGCGTAGCCGTACGTCAATATGTTCAGGCATCCCAAGAGTTGCGTGACTACTACTCATCGCTGCTTAATGGATACGATGAATATAGCGCTATTTTCACATCTAAGGAAAAGCTTTGTAGCGATGTTCTAGTAGGTGCAACCGCAAATTTGGCCGAGCGTCGCGATAAGCTACAGCAAGCTGTTAAAGATTGCTACCCGGCGCTCGCTCGCCTAAAAGAATCGGGCAATATAACCTACATTGAATATGCCACCACGCTTGAGAATGCTATTAAAAATCTTGAAAAATACTCGGTTGCGGTGGCCAAGGGTGAGTCTGACTATAAAAAGTTCGAAGCCCAGCAACAAGAGCTTCAAGCCAAGGCCGCGGCGTTGTCTGCGAGCGGATCGAAGGAAGAATACGAAAAACTTCAAGGTCAAATCGAGGATCTTAACGATAAAATCAGCCAGAGTCAATCCGACTTTACCAGTGCCGCTTCTCATTACAAAAGTACTGTTGATGAATTACCAAAACTGTACGGTGCGGTATATAGCGAGTCGGTACCAAAGCAACTAAAAACTCTTAACAGTTTGGTAGATGTTCGAAAAAAGGTACTGGTTGCCGTACTCGACGATAAGCTTTTGACGAATAAGTAGGGAGTTATGACAGCACAGCAGGCTCTGCTAAACGAAGTGAAAGACCGTATTTTAGCCGATGCGGTGTGTCCTGAACTTGCTTCGCAGGCCACCCAGTTAGTTATGGGTGACGGGAACCCGAATGCCGACATTGTATTTATTGGTGAAGCTCCTGGTAAGAACGAAGACGAACAAGGCCTGCCGTTCGTTGGCGCTGCTGGTAAGTTCTTGAACGAAATGCTGGCCGCCGCTGAACTAGACCGAAACGACGTATATATTACGAATATCGTCAAATACCGCCCACCGAATAACCGCGATCCCAGCCCGGCAGAAAAACAGGCGTTTTGGCCATACCTCGCGCGCCAGCTCGAAATTATTAATCCAAAAGCTATTGTTACGTTGGGGCGGCATAGCATGGAATTCTTTTTACCAGATGCAAAAATTGGGCAAGTGCATGGCCACGCAGTACATAAAAAAGTAACCTATCACGACAATAAGGAACACGACTGGTTAATCGTACCACTGTATCATCCAGCCGCGGCGCTGTATAACGGGGGGCTGCGCCAAATCCTGATAGATGATTTTTTGAAAGTCCCGGAATACATTAAAAAGATATAATTTGCATATTTCATCCAAGTATGCTATAATAAAAAGATACAAGGTATTTATTGCCACGTCTTATAACTATTTGGTATAATAAGAGCTACTACAGAAGGGGAAACCACTAGCTTATTCGCCGATAAACCCTTGTCTTGTATTATTTTTTGCTAAAACGAAATTAACATAATTTTCTATAAACTTAAGGAGAAAACAATTTATGGGTCAACGACGACTCGCGAAGCCGCAAGCCGATGATATGAGCAAGCGGCCTAACCAACAGAAACGAAAATCAGATAACTCAGTACTCAATAACACTAGTACGCGCCGTGGTGAAGTGTTCCGCGCCCAGCGCCGTACCAGTGAAGACGTAAACCTACGCGCCTCTCAGCACATCATTAACGTGCCGGTAAACAAAAGTATTTATAACGGCTACGATGGCAAGCAGTTTAGTTTAGCCGACCAAAAACGCGTTAAGCCAACTATGGGCCCTAAGCTAAAAATCATGCCAATTGGCGGTTTGGGCGAAATGGGTATTGGTAAAAACATGATGGCGATCGAATACGAAAACGACATCATTGTAATTGATATGGGGTTCTTGTTCCCAGGTGCTGATTACCCAGGTATTAACTACATTACCCCAGACATTACCTACCTCGAAACTAACAAGCACAAGATTCGTGGCCACGTATTTACGCACGGTCACCTGGACCACATTGGCGCCTTCCGCCACCTGATTCACAAGATTCCCGCTCCTGTTTACGCCAGTAAATTTACTACCGGTATGCTTAAGCGCACCATGGAAGAATCACAAAGCGGTTACGAGCCAGAGTACTACGAGCTAAATCCAGATTTACACGAACGCGTACAACTAGGCGATAGCTTTAGCATCGAGCTTGTTCGAGTAAACCACTCGATTCCAGACGCCACCGCGGTAGTTATTCGCACCCCACTTGGAGTACTGGTAGACACTGGTGACTGGCGATTTGAAGACGCGCCGGTTGATGGCAAAAAATTCGACCTTGAACGCCTAACTGAAATTGCCGCTAAAGAAGGCATTTTAATGCTCATGAACGAAAGTACCAACTGTGAAAGCGATGGTACGCACACGCACGGCGAATTTGATATCCAAGAATCTTTAGGCCAAGCTATGGAT
>CAZVUR010000027.1:0-10847 GCA_964629385.1 uncultured Candidatus Saccharibacteria bacterium
AAGTTTGCGTATGGTACCACAACGAATGGGGCTACAGTAATCGCTTGGTTGAATTAGTTGCCGATGTAGCAAAAGCGATTAAATAAAAATAACTACCGAATAGGTAGCTAAGGTGATTCGTGCTGGCCGGGGCATATGCCCCGGCCAGCTGCACGTCGGCAGTCAGACTGCAGCGCTCAACGACCGCTTCATCTGCTGGTACTCGTCGAGTACACGCTGGGCGTAGCCGGGCCCCATGTTGGCCTTGTCGTACGCGGTGCAGTCGAGTGTGTCCGTTCCATCGAAAAGCAGGTTCATCGTCATTCCTCGCAGAGTGAGTACGAGGAGGGGGAGACGAAACAGCTCAGCTGAGGCCTCTTCGAGACTCATCGGAACCTTGAGGGAGCCTCCACCGGCTGTAGCAGCGTTGAAGAGGACCATCAGGGCCTCTGCGTCGCTGTCAAATCTTGAAATGTCTACCAAGCTTGCCATGGTAATTCCTTCCCGAGGTGCGCTGCACCTCAATCGATAACACGAGAGATGCATATATTTATATTATACCAAATAATATTAAATTAGTCAATAGTTTACAGATACCATCATCCCGCTTATACTTGAATCAATATGAAAATTTACCTCGGGGCTGATCATCAAGGCTTTCACATGAAAGAAAACGTGTTTGCTTACTTGGTAAAGCACGGCTACGATGTACAAGACGTTGGTGATAAAGAACTAGACCCTAACGATGATTTCCCGGATTTTGCCCAAATGGCAGCTACTAAAGTGATTGGCGAAACAGATAAAGACCCCCGCGCGATTTTGATTTGTGGCGGCGGGCAGGGCGTGGCTATGGCGGCAAATCGATTCAGGGGTATACGCGCGGCGGTTATTTGGGATGCCTTTGAAGCCAAGATGACCCGTTATGACAATGACAGTAATGTGCTATGCTTACCGGCACGTGTACTGCAAGATAACGAAGCTGCATGGCAAGGGATTATTGAAACATGGCTCAATACCCAATTTGCAGGTGCCGCTAGGTTTAAGCGCCGTAACGCGCAGATTGATGAGTTTGCTTAATCCATGGCTGCTGCGACCATTGCACCGTGTATAACAGCGGAGACCGCCGACCAGTATAAGGCAACTATGGAGCAAATCCATACGTTTACTACCCGAGTGCATATAGATATTTCAGACGGTGAATTTGCCCCGACTTTTTTGGTAGGGCCCGACCAGTTATGGTGGCAGCAAGGTTGGCAGGCGGATATCCATGCTATGGTAGCTCGGCCATCAGAATACGTACAGCAGTTAATTGCCGTAAAGGCAGATCTGATAATTTTTCATGCAGAAGTACAAGAAGACCTGCTTCCAATTATAAAATTAATCCAACAAAGCGGTATTCGGGCTGGTGTAGCATTGCAGCGCCCAACCGTGCCATCACAAGTGGCACAGTACATTGAAGCCGCCGATCATGTAATGATTTTTAGTGGGGATTTAGGGCACTACGGTGGTACGGCTAACTTAATGCAACTAGAGAAAGTGCGGTTAATCCGTGCAATTAAACCAAGTGTCGAAATTGGTTGGGACGGCGGCGTGTCGGTAGAAAACGCTTTTAACCTTGCCCAAGGCGGGGTGGATGTACTGAATGTTGGCGGTGCAATTGCCAAAAGTCAGGACCCTGCAGCGACCTACCAAGCACTTGTGACCGAAATCAATAAACATGGCGTGATTTAGCCATACTGCTTATGCTACAATGACAGTAATGAGTGGGCATCTAACAGTACGACAAATCGAGCAAAAAGCTTCTAGTATGCGCGAAAATATTATTCGAATGCTTGAAGAAGCTGGCAGCGGGCATTCAGCCGGGCCATTAGGACTGAGCGACCTCGTTGCAACCCTGTACTTTGGCGTCATGAATTACAAGCCAAAAAATCCTGATTGGAACGACCGGGATTATTTCTTTTTATCAAATGGGCACTGCGTGCCTGTGCAGTACGCAGCTATGGCTGAAGCAGGTTTTTTTGACACCAAAGAACTATTAACACTCCGAAAATACGGTAGCCGCTTACAAGGGCATCCGGAACGCACTCGCCTACCGGGCCTTGAAAATACTAGTGGTCCATTAGGCAGTGGGCTTAGTCAGGCAGCTGGTGTTGC
This sequence comes from uncultured Candidatus Saccharibacteria bacterium, assembly GCA_964629385.1. GTDB lineage: Bacteria > Patescibacteriota > Saccharimonadia > Saccharimonadales > Saccharimonadaceae > UBA1020. Next base: position 2,134 of record CAZVUR010000027.1, read on the forward strand.
GTACAGCCTACAATACCTCGATAATGCGGCACATCGCTTTGTATACTGCGTAACAGGCGACGGCGAACTGAACGAAGGCAATATTTGGGAAGCTGCAATGTTCGGGGGTAAGTACAAGCTTAGTCAGCTGATTGTATTTATTGATCGTAATAACATTCAAATAGATGGTAATACCGAAGATGTCATGCCGCTTGAAGATTTACGCGGCAAGTGGCAAAGTTTTGGATGGCACGTGCAGGAGATCGACGGTCATAATGTAGAAAGTATTATTGATGCCGTGGGCATGGCTAAGGCAATTACAAATCGGCCTAGTGTCGTTATTACTCATACTATTCCTGGCAAAGGTGTAGATTTTATGGAGTATGATTACCGCTGGCATGGCATGCCGCCAAATCACGAGCAAGCCAAAGAAGCACTGCATGAACTCCGGACGTTACGGGGCAAGATAACGCACGAAGGACAGAAACATGAGTAGTTACCCGCTAAATAAACATATTCTAACCAGCAAAGTGGAGGTTGAGCCAACACGAGCTGGGTTTGGCCGGGGGCTTAAAAAGGCTGGTGAGCTAGATAAGAACGTGGTTGCCCTGTGTGCAGATTTAACTGAAAGCGTGCAGATGCATTTATTCCGCGAAGCATTCCCGAAGCGATTCATTGAAATTGGCGTAGCTGAGCAAAACTTAGTCACCGTTGCCAGTGGACTAGCCCGGGCTGGCAAGATTCCATTTACAGCAAGCTATGCTGCATTTAGCCCGGGGCGTAACTGGGAGCAAATTAAAACGACCGCTGCCTTGAATGATCAACCAGTAAAAGTAGTGGGTGGTCACGCCGGACTATACACTGGCCCCGACGGCGCGACGCATCAAATGTTGGAAGATATTGCTTTGATGCGTGTGATGCCGAACATGGTAGTGGTGGTGCCAGGTGATAGCGTGGAGGCCGAAAAGGCTACCCTGGCAATCGCTGGCAATGGTAAGCCAAGTTACTTACGGCTGTCACGCGATAAAACACCAATCTTTAGTACTGACAAGTCACCATTTGAAATCGGCAAGGCGTATGTATTAAAGCCAGGTAAGCACATTAGTTTATTTGGTACCGGTACCATGACGTATGAATTACTAGTAGCAGCAAAATTATTGGCAAAAAACGGCGTGAACGCCGAAGTAGTGCATGTACCAACCATAAAGCCGCTGGATAACGAAACCATTCTGGCCAGCCTAAGGAAGACCGGATGCGGCGTAACAGTGGAAGAAGCGCAAATTGCTGGTGGCCTAGGCGGAGCAATCACTGAACTGGCATCCGAACTTTTACCGGTACCAATCAAACGGCTTGGCGTGGAGGATCGGTATGGTGAATCGGGTGCACCGCGTGAAGTTATCGAAGCCTTTGGGCTTGATGGCAAGAGTTTAGCGACAAAAATAGGGCAGTTCATGATGCAGGTATCGTAGGAGGGAAAAACGATGAGCCACAGTATTAGACAAATTCGAGACAACACCACACGAGCACGCCATTTGATGCAGCGTAGTCGCCAGCAAGGCTTTGCCGTTGGCGCGTTTAATATCGATAATCAAGAAACATTAATTGCTATTTGCCGGGCGGCCCAAAAACTCAATAGTCCCGTTCTTATTGAGGTGAGCCAAGGTGAAGTAGAAGCGCTTGGGCTCGAAAACGTTCGAGATATGGTAGACAACTACCGTGAAGAGTACGGCATTGAGGTATATCTGAATCTTGACCACAGCCCTACAGTTGATGCTTGTAAACGAGCGATTGACGCCGGATATGAATTTATTCATATAGATATTTCCCAGGCAGACCACGACGCTTCAACCGATGAAATTATTGCCAAAACCAGAGAAGTCGTAGAATACGCCAAGTTTACCGGTGCATTAGTTGAAAGTGAGCCACACTACTTTGCGGGCGGAAGTAATGTTCACCACGAAGGTATTAACTACGATGAAATCAAAAAGACGTTCAGTACACCAGAAGGCGCTAAATCGTTCGTAGATGCCACCGGCATCGATACCTTCGCAGCTGCGATTGGTAATTTGCATGGTAAATACGACGTTCCAAAAGAACTTGACCTCGACCTTCTAGCTCGCATTCGTGCAGCAATCAACTGCCAAATTAGCCTTCATGGTGGTTCTGGTACGCCGCTACATTTCTTTGAGAGTGCCGCAAAGTCAGGTGTGAGCAAAATTAATATCAATACCGATATGCGTATAGTGTTTCGTGAAAGTCTTGAAAAAGTGTTACGCGAGAATCCAGATGAATACGCGGTTGTTAAATTGATGCCACAAGTGTATGAAGCCGTGCAGGCTGTTGTAGAAGAAAAAATCCACGCTTTTGGATCAGCGAATAAGGCAGTGATTTAACCTATTATGTCGAGTCACCAACCGAAAATTTTAACAATAGGAAAAACCGTTCAAGACGTGTTTTTGACCAGCGATGAATTTGACCCGCACACCGAAGGAAAACATGTGTACACGCATTTGCCATTAGGGCTGAAGCTTGAAGTTGACCACGTTACTTTTGACACTGGTGGTAACGCAGGCAACGTGGCGGTAACATTTGCGCGCCAAGGCCTTGAAGTGGACTATATGTGGACACTTGGCACCGATCCTGCGTCGGAAACAATTATGCGTGTGCTCGATAGAGAAGGCGTATCTACGCGTTTAGTTGTACACAACGAAAAGTACCAAGCCGGGTATTCAACGATTCTTATCGCCACGAATGGTGAGCGGACAATACTCAACCACCGCGGTATTTCTACTGGACCAACCGGTAAAGACTTAGATTTAGACATACTGAATGAGTTCGATTGGGTATATCCTACCTCGCTTGCTAACGGCGGCATTGCACTTTTAGAAAAAATTGTTACAAAAGCAGCCGAGGCAGGCACGAAAGTAATGCTTAACCCAGCTGGGCCTGAGCTAGCTGAGCCACACAAGCTCAAAACTATTCTAGAAGACGTTGAAATCCTTTGTGTAAATAAAGAGGAAATGCAAAAACTCGTGCACGGCGAATCACTTGAAGAGTTAGTCCGGCACGGACTAAACCTGGTGCCAGTAGTGATAGTGAGCGATGGACCAAACGGTGTATGTGCGAGCGATGGCAAAACCATAGTTACGGCTGGAATGTATGAGGATGTAAAGGTTGTTGACAGAACTGGAGCAGGTGATGCATTCGCGAGTGGTTTCTTGAGTCAGTGGGTGCAGGGTAAAGGTTTACGAGAGTCGATAATATTCGCTAGCGCCAATTCAACGTCAGTCGTGACTCAAATTGGCGCCAAAACTGGTATTCTCCATAAACATACAAAGCTTCACGATATGCCAGTAACAGAAGTGGCGGTGTAGTGTGAGTAGGACGCTTGCGACACTACTGGGAAATGATCATCCGCGTTTCGTAATAACTCTTGATGAATTTGAAAAAGCAAGCGGGCACAAGGGTGTTGACGTGCGATTACTGGCTGATATTACAGAAGCAGCCCATGCGGCTATGCGAAGTTTGGGCCTTGATACTGCTGATACTTCTGCGCATGAACTGTATCACGCACTTACCGGATGCGTAAAACAGGGCAAAGCCGAACAGGTATTAGCCCATACATCGTATGTTCTGCTGGAAGTAGAGAGTGAGCTGGTGTCGTTTAATATACTCGATTTAATTGAATCGAGTCATCATGAGCTACCATTTGAAAGCAGATCACTAGGGCATGCTCAGCGAAAACTACGCTTAGAAATCGTTAAACGATATGCAGAACACGATAGGACATCGAGTGAAATGATAAAGCAACAAGCAAAGGAGATAGGACTCACCATGGATAGCGACCCACATCACGAACAAGCAGATATAAAACTACAAGAGCTTCACGACACGCCTTCGGTGCTTATGATTGGCGACATCTTTACTGACGCATTTATTAACTTAGACGAACACTACGCTAAGATTATTCAAGAAGGTGATACAAAGTGGTTGGCGTTGCCGTTTGGCCAAAAGCCACCATATCACCAGGTAGATATTGTCCGTTCGGTCGGCCCTTCGCCTAATGCCGCCGTATCGGCATCACGACTAGGTCTTAACGCCAGCTTGATGGCATGGGTTGGTAGCGACGCTGTTGGCGGCGAAGCAATCGCCCATCTTAAAGAAGAGCATGTTGGTGTTGATTCAATGGTTAAAGAAGAAGGCAAACTTACGAGCTATTGGTATGTGCTCCGCTACGGCGCCGACCGTACTATGTTAGTAAAAAGCGAAAAGTATAAGTATGAATGGAAAGATCCGGCAGTCGAACCAGACTGGATTTACTTGTCGTATATAGGCGAAGATTCGTGGCCGCTCCATGAAGCCCTGGTTGATTACTTAAAGCGGCACCCGAAAGTAAAGTTAGCCTTCCAGCCTGGCACCTTCCATTTTGAATGGGGAGTTGAGATGTTAGCTGAGATTTATCGTCATACTCATATTGTGGTGATGAACCGCGAAGAAGCGGTCGACGTAACGGGTCGCGCTTATGATGATTTGCGTGATCTTACGATCGGGCTACACGAACTTGGTCCGCACATCGTTGTTATTACTGATGGCCCGAATGGTTCGTACGCATCGTATGACTACAAGTTAGTAACCATTCCGAACTATCCAGATCCAGCCGACCCACTTGATAGAACCGGTGCAGGAGACGCTTTTGCTAGCACGATTGTATCTGCCTTAGCCCTTGGAAAATCTATGGACGAAGCACTTATGTGGGCACCAGTTAATAGTATGAACGTCGTGCAAAAACTAGGTGCTCAAGCCGGACTACTCAGTCGCGATGAAATCCTAAAATATCTCGACCAGGCTCCAGAAGATTATAAAGTAACGGTGCTGTAAGGCACCGTTACTTCTTGCTGAGGAATAAGTGGCTAGGCGCCAGGTGCTTTGGCTATCTTGTGGTCACAGTAAGTCTTATTGCTTTTTACAAGCTCAACTACCTTATCGGGGTTGTCGGTGATTGTGTATAAATCAGTGTCGCCTTCTGAGATTAAGCCACGTGGAACCATCTGTTTCTTAATAAAAGCATCAAAATCATCCCAAAAATCATGACCCACTAATATAATTGGAGATTTTAAGGTTTTTCCGGTTTGGATTAGAGTAATTATCTCAGTCAATTCATCAAGCGTACCAAACCCGCCTGGGAAATAAATATAGGCATCGGCATACATAGTCATGACAATTTTTCGCGGTGCAAAATGTGCGAATTCGTAATTGACCGTGGTGTATTTATTGAGTGTCTGCTCGTGGGGGAGCTTAATATTAAAACCAATTGATTCACCGCCAACTTTGCTGGCACCTTTTTGCGCGGCAATGTGCGCCCCTTGATTAGCGGCACCCATGATGCCGTTCCCACCACCAGACACGATTGCGTAACCGGCACCGGCGAGACGCATGCTTACTTCTTCGGCGAGCTTATAGTATGGGTCGTCTTCGGGCGTTCTGGCCGAGCCGAAAATCGTTACTGTTTTATGGAATTTGCGAATAATGTTGTAGCCGGCTTGGATTTCTTTATCAACATCCCCTAAGCGAATCATCGCCGCTTGAAGTGCGATATCACGGGGAATACATACAGGTTCTTGGGTGTTTGGTTTTGGTTGCATTTGACTGTATTGTAGCAGAATTCACACAAAAACGCTTATGTTTTTGTTACCCATTGCTACCCCGGTAAGGGAGCAATACGCTATACTAGTTACAGTGACTAAGTTCAGACTTAATACGACGTATCAACCAATGGGCGATCAGCCGACAGCGATCGCTCAGCTTGTTAGTGGTTTAGAAAAAGGCGATCGTGAGCAAACCCTACTTGGGGTAACTGGTAGCGGTAAAACGTTCACTATGGCGAATATTATTGCTAAACGTAATGTACCAACCTTAGTGCTGGCACATAACAAAACATTAGCTGCCCAGTTATATAGCGAGTTCAAAGAGTTTTTTCCTGATAATGAGGTTCATTATTTTGTAAGCTATTTTGATTACTATCAGCCGGAAGCCTACATCGCAAGTAGCGATACTTATATAGAAAAAGACTCGAAAATTAACGATGAAATCGATCGATTGAGGCACGCTGCAACAACAGCGTTATTAAGCCGTCGGGATGTAATAATTGTAGCCAGCGTAAGCTGTATATACGGTATTGGTTCGCCAGATTCGTATGCCGAAATGTCAATCCATGTCAAAAAAGGCGAACGCAGGCAACAGGATAAATTTTTACGCTTACTGACAGATATACAATATCAACGCAATGACATAGATTTCCATCGTGGAACATTTCGCTCAAAGGGTGATGTCGTTGATGTATTCCCGGCGGGCAGTGATGTTGCCTACCGCGTAGAATTTTTTGGTGACGAAGTTGACCGTATGACTCGGATTGACCCACTGACTGGCGAAATACTTGGCGAGCCAAATGAGCTAAAAATCTTTCCAAGTTCGCACTACGTTACGCCAAAAGATAAGTTAGCCAATGCGATTGACGGGATAAAACGTGAATTCGATGAGCGCGTTCAGTGGTTCGAACAACATGACAAATTACTTGAAGCCCAACGACTTGCTCAACGTACGAAGTATGACATTGAAATGCTAGAAGAGACTGGTTTTGTTAAAGGTATCGAAAACTATAGCCGGTATCTTACTAACCGGGAGCCGGGTGAACAGCCGGCGACACTGATTGATTATTTTCCCGATGACTGGCTGCTGCTGGTTGATGAAAGCCACATGACATTACCACAGGTGCGGGGCATGTATAACGGCGACCGCGCCCGTAAAGAGATATTGGTGGAACATGGGTTCCGCTTGCCAAGTGCGCTCGATAACCGGCCACTCAGATTTGATGAGTTCGACAAGCATATTCATAATGCGATTTATGTGTCGGCTACTCCAGGTGAATATGAACTAGCGCACAGTCCTGAGCCTGCACAGCAAGTAATCCGGCCGACCGGGTTGCTTGATCCAGTTATAGAAGTGCGGCCAAGTGAAGGGCAAATTGATAATTTGATTGGTGAAATCCGGGACAGAATTAATAATGGACAACGCGCACTAATTACTACGCTTACCAAACGAATGGCTGAAGACTTAAGCCAACATCTAATTGACCTTGATATAAAAACTGCCTACATACATTCTGAAGTTGATACCTTGGAACGAAGTGATATTCTGCGAGATCTTCGGATTGGAGTGTACGATGTGCTTGTGGGGATTAACCTACTGCGTGAAGGGCTAGATTTACCCGAGGTAAGCTTGGTTGCGATTATTGATGCGGATAAAGAAGGATTCTTACGCAGCGAAAGTGCACTTATTCAGACGATTGGCCGAGCGGCGCGCCACGAAGATGGTACCGTAATTATGTATGCCGATACCATGACTCGAAGCATGCAGGCGGCAATCGATGAAACTAACCGACGCCGCGCTATCCAGCAGGCATACAATACCGAGCATGGCATCACGCCAACCAGTGTCGCAAAAGAGATAGGTGAAGGCCTACGTGCTATAATCCCAATGAAAGAAGATGATAAAAAGGCAAAAATTGATCTTAAAAAGATACCAAAAGACGAATACGCAACGCTTATAAAAGAACTGTCGGCTCAAATGGAACTAGCGAGTGCCAACCTTGAGTTTGAAAAAGCAGCAGAGCTACGCGATTTAATCGCTGATATCAAACAAAAAATGTAGCTGGTTAGGTTTGCGGCAAACGTGTATAATTTCACCTACGAATAACTATAAGCGAAATAAGGTGTCATGACCAAGCTCGACCCGATTACTAGCGAAGAAGTGTTAGCACGGCAAGTAAAAGAACAAGCTAAACTGCGGCCTTCACCAAATGTTTCAGTGCGTGAAAACGCCCCGTCCTCGCCAGCCTCATCTTCAGCCCAACTTTCTCCCGCAGCCCGAACAGAAAAACAAACACAAAGCAGCTCGTCTGAATCAATCGTGCAATCTGGTTTTGCATACCGTATGCCGCTTGGTTCTTATTTGCTCTCATTTCTATACTTACAAGTATGCGTGGCAGTTGCATGTATTATTGTATTCAATATAGTTACCTCGGTTTTATCTGATCATACTCTCAGCCAGGCGCTGTTTACGGTTCAACGAGAAACGTGGGGCGTGTTGGTTATATCAATCGTATTCTCGTTCTTTATATTTAGTGGCAATAATATCTTACGCCTCCTAACTATCGCTGGATCAGCCTTGCTGGCGCTGATACTTGGTTATAACTTAGTAAGTGCAGTCGTGAGTTTTAGTAACGCATCGTCTGCCGCATCGATTGTGTCGCTGCTGGTAATGCCATATGTTGCTGCTGTTACCTTGGGTATCGCGCTCTTCATTACCACAATTGTGTATTTGATGCGTAAAAAGATATCTCATGCATATAACTAATGTCCATCTCGTGTCTCGGCGTTTCTTTCTGATATAATTATCCATATGACCACCGTTTCTCGTGATGACATTCTACGGCTTGCTCAGCTGAGCAATGTTCGTTTAAGTGACGAAGAAGTAACAAGCTTGCAGCATGATATACCCACTATATTATCGTACGTAGAGCAGCTTAATGAGCTTGATACTACAGGCGTTGAGCCGGCATATCAAGTGACGGGCCTTCATAATGTGCTCCGAGAGGATGAAGTGAAGGCGAGTAGCGTTAGTCGCGAACAGCTGCTCTCGCTAACCAAAGAGAGTAAAGACAATCAAATTAAGGTTCC
>CAZVUR010000028.1:0-8575 GCA_964629385.1 uncultured Candidatus Saccharibacteria bacterium
TAAAATATTACCAAAAATAATACATAAAACCCAAACAATGCTAGAAAAACCCCAGCATCTGCTGACGAGCTAGTAGTTGTCGTCGTATAATATGTTGATTCGTCCATAAAACCCTCCTTGTGGCTGTAACTTATACCTCAAGTGTACCACTTTTGGTACAATACAAGGAGTGAAATTACTTAGCGGAACAGAATTAGCCGATTACATAAAAGAGCGGCAGGCACGTCAGGTGCGCAATTTGCGCCAAACATGGCACGTAGCGCCCAAGCTGGCGATTATTCAAACGGTCGACAATCCCGTTATTGCTACCTATGTCCGGATGAAACAGGCCTATGGATCCGACATAGATATCGATGTGGAAGTATTGTATCCTGGCGCCGACGAAATCATGCCGGTAATTGAGAGACTAAACAGCGATGAAACCGTTCACGGCATTATTATTCAATTGCCACTTGCGGAAGGTATTGACTATGACCAAGTGCTTCAAGCAGTCAAAGCTGGCAAAGATGTAGACGGGCTTGGTGGGGGCGATGTATTTATACCAGCCACAGCCCAAGCAATTGACTGGCTGCTTAATGGCTACAATATAGAGCTCCGCGGCAAAAAAATCGCCATTGTAGGCAACGGTAGGTTGGTAGGGGCACCACTGGCAAAGCTATGGAAAAACGCTGGGCATGACGTTACGGTGTTTGATGAGCATTCCCAGAATATGGCGAAGAGCCTTCGCCGTCATTCAGTTATTGTGTCGGCTGCGGGCGTACCATCGCTCATACTATCAAACAGTGTCCAACCAGGTGCAGTTGTGGTAGATGCAGCAACCACCGCCGAACACGGCAAGATAATTGGTGATGTGGCAGATGAAGTACGCCAGCGTAGCGATCTTACAATTACCCCCGAAAAGGGCGGCGTTGGGCCACTCACGGTTGTGTCATTGTTTGAAAATGTTATTCAAGCAGCACGTACTACTACCAGCGAGCAGGCTTAAGGCTAATACGTGTTTTTAAAGTCCGAGCGTGTCTTTCACGCGCTCTACTACCTGGCTTGGTGTTAGGTCGGCTTTTAAAATATAACTTTTTATATCAAGCTCGCGCAGTTCTTTTGGCGCTTCTTCTTCACCTAAATTCGTAAGGATTATGACCGGAATCGACGTACCCCATTCATGGGCGCGGATCTCTTTGAGCGTTTCATAACCATTTTTCTTTGGCATCTGTAAATCAAGTAAAATCAAGTCGGGGCGGAAGGCTTCTACCAAAGCAACACCGCGTTCGCCATCGCTTGCTAATTGTACATCAAAGCCGGTCGCCTCAAACTTCATACGGTACATCTGGTTGATAGAAGGATCATCTTCTATAATGGCGATTTTTGTCATATTTTCATTTTACCTGAGTAACGTAGGAAAATCTAACATCGTAGGTTAGAATAAAAAGCGTGAGCACTATAGAGTGGCTTATTCTGATTAATCTTTCATTGGTGGTTTGCAGCATCATCTATTTGGTGTGGGTGGTGGGGCGCCGGCGCAAGCAAGCCGAATTTCATATACGGCTTATTACCATTCTTACTTCTACGGTAGCTTTACGTGAACTGCTAGAACGAGTGGCTATTGAAGTAAAACAGGCCACCAGTGCAACACAAGCGTTCTTTTTTGTCTATAAGCCAGATAGTCGGTTTGTCACGAGTGGCACGCAGGGATATATTCGGCCGAGTGTGAGTGACTGCCATATCTTAGAGGCCTATTTCTACCGTACTGGCCAAGATTTTATACGCCCGTACATGCTTCATAGCGAAGCAGAAATCAGACGCTTGTTAAAAAGCTACCGGGCGGAATTTGTCATGCCACTGCAGCGTGGCGATGAAATCATTGGCTTTATTTTCCTGGGTGCGCGCGTCAAGCGTACGTACAGCCCGTACGACATCGGCATGGTATTTGATATTAAAGACCAACTGGCAATTGCGATTCAAAATGCCGTTTCGCTCGAAGCGGTGAAAGAACTGAATATTCATTTGCAGCAACGAATCGATGACGCCACAGAAGAACTTCGAAAGTCAAACGAACAACTACGTGGTTTGGATACTGCCAAAGATGAATTCGTCAGCGTTGCCTCGCACCAACTCAGAACGCCACTTACGAGCGTAAAGGGGTTAATTAGTATGGTGCTAGAAGGTGATGCCGGTAAAATTACTAAAATGCAACGTCAGCTGCTACGCGACGCTTATTCGAGTAGTGAACGGATGGTCCACCTTATTACCGAATTTTTAAGTGTATCGCGTGTACAAACGGGTAAATTCCTGATTGAAAAGCGCCAGTTTGACATTGTGAAAATAGTTGCGCAAGAGGTTAAAGCACTCCAGACAACTGCAGAGTCGCGGGATTTGGTACTGAAGGTAGCTGCGCCTAATAAGCCAGTTATGGTACTAGCCGACGAGGCTAAGATACGCCAGGTCATCGTGAACTTTATTGATAATGCACTGTACTACTCAAAACCAAGCACCGCTATACGTATAAGTGTTAAAGCAGGCACTAATGTGCAGGTAACCGTTCAAGATACTGGCATTGGCGTGCCAGCGAGTCAGCAAGCCAAGCTATTCACCAAATTTTTCAGGGCGGATAACGCCAGGACCCAGCGCCCGGATGGTACAGGTGTGGGGTTATATTTAGCAAAAATGATAATTGATGGGCACAAAGGTAAGATTATTTTCTCTTCAAAAGAAGGGCAGGGAAGTACGTTCGGCTTTAGCTTGCCACTAGCTAGTAAAGATACCGATCAAGCCAATAATAAGTAAGATTGCAACAAGCAGTATTCCCACCGCCGCACCAATAAATTTAGCCAGCCTGCCATATACGAGCCACCATTCTTTAAAAGCCGAACGTTCCTCGGCCGACACGCGCACCACTTGGGGCGTGTTGAGCTTTGCGTCAGCGCCCTGGTATTTTTTAGTACGCTTCTTCTTTTGCTTGTTTGCCATAGTGCCTTAATTGTAGCATAACGAAAGCAGCCCCTCCTGTAATACAAGAGGGGCTGCTTCTTTCGCTGAGCTGAGTCGCTACAGAAGTCCCATTGGCGGAAGCACGAGCCGTTAGGCGAGCTTCAGCGGGAGGGAAGTCGGAGCTTGAATTCACTTCAAGGCCGGCTGGGAGGGCGGAGCCCTCTCTCATTTGTGAGCGGTCAGTCTCTATTTAGCCAAGTAGGTTTTTTCGTGCAGTTACTAAGTAACCAGCACCAAGTGCAACAATTGCTGCTACAACTGCGAACAAACCAGTTGCACCAGTTTGTGGCAATTCGGTAACAGGTGTTGCAGCACACTTTGTTAGATCTTTAGTGTACTTACTGCTGTCGAAGGCAGATTCCTTGATGTTCATAACCTGCTTAGTAGCAAGTTCACATACTGTAATCTCACCCACAACAGGTGGCTTCGCAGCACAATCAGCTAAATCTTTAGAGTACTTTGATGAGTCAAAATTCTTTTCATCAATAGTTACGATTTTCTTTGTTGCAAGCTCACATACAGTGATGTAGGTAGGTGGCGTAGCACAATTTACTTTTGCTTGGAAGTAAACGCGAGCTCCCGTTGAGCCAGCTAAGGTACCAGTGTTGATACCACCAGCGGTTACACCATCGGCTAGTGTTTTAGTTGATGCTACGCTGCCATCGGCGTTGTACACATAATAGTTGGTTGTACCAGCTACGTATGATAGCGTGCCGTTAGATGGCATAGATACATTAACTGTACCTGAAGCGGTTTTAGTCGCGTTATCAGCATTTACAGCAGATACGGTAATACTGTTTGGCAATGTTGCCTTTACAGTAACATTTTTAAGTTGACCAAAATCTGAGTTTGAGAACAAAATACTGTACTTAACAGTTTCGTTACAAGCAAGACTTACAGACTTACCGTATGCGCCATTTTGTGTGACATTCTTTACTACGAAGTCACTGTCGCTAATTTGAAGCTGTCCTGGGCTATCAGCAAAAGCTGAGGCTGCGAACATTGCAGGGACTGCTGCTAATGCAGCAACGAATAGGGCTAATTTCTTCATAAGAACTCCTAACTTATTTGAAAATTACCTTTGATATTTATAAACAATGCAAACTAGATAGTCATCGTGTCTTTAAGGTTGAATGCCAACCTCCAGCGGCTAAGCGCCACTGGAGGTTGACGGTTGGCACTCAACTACTGCTTGTCTTCTCGCGTCGTCAAACGCGTCAGACGTGTCACTCGGACTGGGGCGGGACGTTCCGGATCTCGAACTGGCCGGGGCCAGCTACAGTCCGGATGGTGTCCGTCTGGCCGTCGTCCTGAGTGACCACGCACTCCACCATGTCGTGTCCCGCCGGGACGATGACGTTGCCGGCACTGTCCTTCAGGGCGCCCGGGATCTCACCGGGAGCGACGTAGTCGAACGACTTGGTGAACGGGCTGGTGGTGATGCTCTGGCGGTTGGTGGCGCTGGTGACAGTGCCGCCGTTCAGAGCCCGGCAGAACAGGTCTGCCGTGTGCCCGTTCGCGGTAGTGCCGCTCACGCTGAGCGTGATCTGGTGACCCACGTAGACGAAGTTGACCAGGCTGATGTCCTGGAACTTCGGCGCCGGGGTCTGCTGCGGCGGGCAGGGGTTGAGCTGCGCCGAACCGGAGTTCGCCTTGCTCGTCTCCTTGACCGTGACGCTGTAGGTGACGTTGCCCAGGGCGAGCCCCGAGAAGGACACCGACGTTGTCTGACCGGCAGCGACAGAGCGCTCCACGATCTTGGTCGTGCCGACCGAGTCGGTCACCTTGTACACCAGGGTACGGGTGGCCTCGTCGTTGTTCGTGCCGTTCACCACCAAGGTGTTCGGCGCGACACCGCCCGGCGTCGTGCAGACCTCGGGAGAGGCCGACACGCTCGGAGCAGTGGTGGAGGGCGGCTGGTTGCCACCCTCGCACCAGGCCTCGGCAGCTCCTTCGAGCTTCAGCTTGGCGTCCTCGTGGAGCTTCAGCTTGGCGTCCTCCGAGTTCGTGTACTTGGCCTTGAGCGCCTCGGCGCCCTTGACGAGCGCCTCGGCGCGCGTCTTGGCCTTGACGGTGACCGAGCCCTCGAGCTCGGCTTCCGCCTTGGCGCTGTACTGCGCACGGGCCCAGCTGCTTCCGCAGTTGACCTCGACCATGCCGGACGTCATCGCCCAGAGGGAGAGGCTGCCCATCACGTTGACCTTGAAGCCGTTGAACTGCTTCACGATGTGAAGCGAGCTCACGTCGACCGTCGGGGGCGTGCTGGGCTTGGGATTGACGCAGTCGCCGACCCACTTCGTGCCGGTCCAGAACCCGCGGTTGCGGACCTGACCGTTTTTGAAGTCGAACAGCTGCCACTTGTGCTGGACGCGGTTGCGAACGGCGATGTCGTGCTCGGTCATGTCCGCCGCCATCCCGATGTAGGTGTCGGGATACTTCTGGCCGTGGTGCAGCCGGAACGGCTTGCCGCTCCGGACACCCGCCCAGTAGTTCTTGGCGAACGGGACCTTCTGGGCCTTCTTCGGGTCCCAGTGCTTGGCGGGGTTCCGCACGTAGCGGGCGACCTGCTTGCCGTCGATCTGCAGGCCGAGGGCCTCCAGCGTCTTGACGGTGGCGTTGCCGTCGATCTCGCCGAGCACGATGGTGCTCGAGTCGACCACGGCGTGCGCCTCGTCGGCGCTTGCAGTCGGCATGGCCACCACTGACGACAGCAGAACTGCCGTGGCGATGAAGAGGCCACGCTTCTTGGTGGTGTTTCGCATGATGTCCTCCCGGACGGTTCGACGTGGCATCCAGCCACGTATGTGGTTGGATGGATGCTCGCCGTGACTCCTGAGAAGGCACGGAAATAGCACGCTATCGATAATTATTATCGACAAAGTGCTATCTCCGTGAATCATGACATAATTTGCAGTAGTTGAATGTCTCTGGGTTTTGTTCCGTGAGCGTAAACGCTCAAACGTACTTAAAGACCCATGACTATCTAGTTTGCGGTTGTACATGTGTTAATTGTTTTGCCGCAAACAATTAAACAGGCGTATTATGCCTGTCTTACTTGGCTAAATTGTTAAACGGCACCTCTATGGGCGAGGTGATGTGTTCTGATGGATAATTGCCGGGGTATAACCCCTTATGCGCTTTTCCACCGTATCCACCATCTCACTGAGGATATCTTCATAATAGCACAAACATAATAAATTGTCAACTACTACACCATAAAATAACTTATGCTTAAATAAAGGGTTAAATAAAAAACCGCTACCCCTAGTGTAGGCGGGGTAGCGGTACGCTATCAGTAGCGTATAGTGAGTAATTTTATGACGTTCGACGACTAGTGAGGTAATATGCACCCGAGCCGACCAGGCTCATAGCACCCACAATTTGTAGAATCGTGTCAACTGGGCCAGTCTGGGGCAGTTCAGCCACCTTACATTGGTTCAAATCTTTGGTGTGTTTGGTGCTATCAAAGTCAGTTTCTTTGATCGTAATCACTTTTTTTGTAGCTAATTCACACACTTCAATGTTACCTGGAGCTGGTGGCACATCGACTTCCGCATGGTCGCAGTCATCAGGATTACCTGGCACTTCAGGCGCATCCACGCATACGGTGTTCAGAAGTTTACCAGCCATGTACACGGGCACCTTGGCAGTAAGCGTATAACTGAGGGTCTGCCCAACCGCTAATTTTGGAATAGTGTAAGTCCAAGTATTATTAGTAATCGTGCCTACCGATGGAGAAACGCTCAGCAGGGTAATGCTACGGTCTGGCGTATCGCTTACTTTCACATTCTTTAAATCAACATCACCGGTGTTAATTACGTTTACTGTGTAGGTAAATTCAACATTCACGCCCACGCGCTGGTACTTTTGATTAGTTCCAACATATTTTTCAATAGCAACGCCTGGCTGATGAGGTGTAGGTGGGGCAATGGTGAAAGACTTTGTACACTGGTCGCCTGTTCGCGGACCCTCAGAAGTGTGGATGGTTACCTTAACGGTGTAGTCTCCCGCTTCGGTTGCATCGAGGGTATACGTAGAACCTTGCTTGGTAACAGAGTCTATTTGTTTTCCATCTCGGGTGGCTACAAATGTATACGAGTTCACTGTGGCGCCGCCTTCGAGGCTGGCGATCGCTTCATAGCGACGGCGAGTATCTGAGATTTTTTCTTGGGTTAAGTTCTTACATTCGGCTTTTGGTTGTGGTTTTGGTGGCACAGGTGTTGCCGTAACTGGGTTGCCGCATGGGGTCATAACGGCGAATTTGAATTCACCGTTTACCATTTTTACCAATGCGGCTTGGGCATCGGCCATAGCACTTACAGATACACGCTGCGCATTCGTTCCGGGTATTTGTGAGCCGCCCAGTCCTCGGGCTGCCATTACCGCATTGGTGGCTACGGTGGTGCCATTTACTTTAACCGTTCCATCACGGTACACGGTGCCACGCACCAGCCCATTTAATGCGCCGCCTTGGATTCCCATGTGCGAGAAGATGTTTTGAATGTCTGGCTGTACGGATGTGTAACCGTTTTGGCCACTACCGTTATTTGTGTTGTATTCAGCGCGCAGCTCGTTTTCGTTCAACGCACCGCACCGGATAACTGCAAATTGGTCGCAGTCACGCGTTGTATCAACGGCTTTAGCTGGTAATTGGGTGACACCAATAGTAGCTAGGCCAAATAAGGCCAGTCCAAATGCTACGATTTTTTCTTTCATTACTTTGCCTCCTCGCTTGCAGTAGTAATTACTTATGATGCTTCCCCACGCCTCACATCGTGCACTAGTTGTATTTATACCGTACCATATTTTGAGAAGTGTTGGCAATAAACTATAAAATATTTATTTAAAAGCACAAGCTAGTTTATACTTCACACGACGACTTATTGAATACGAACTCTTTGACAGCGCGTGCCTCTAGGAGTATATTCCTACCATGCGCACCGAAAATTTCGGAATTTGCGCACGTCAAGAAAGGCATGATGCCGCATGCAAACCCTTGCAGCACACAGGCAGGAAGCCACCGCAACACTCGAGGAGGTCCTGGCGGGTTACTACACCCGCTTCGACAACTGTCACCCCGTGAACGGATTCACGGGCAGTCTCGAGCACCTGTCTCGTTACCTCGCTTCGCGTGAGCAGTTTCGTCGGCACGGGTTCTCCGCGCGACTCATCCTGGAGCAGCTGCGCAAGGAGTGGTGCTGATCGAAGTACCGGCCGACCCGCAGCGCACCAATGCTTCAACGCGACGGCGCGTCGTGAGGGCGAGCACTACCTGACCACCGCAGCGCGGCGAGAGGCCCAGTCCCCGCAGGGACCTTCAGGGCCTCCGCCGCGCTCGCGGCACTCACTTTACCCTTTTCAAAGGGGTATTTTTTTGCTAAAATTGGCGGAGTGTTGTCGTGAAAGCTGGTACATCATAGCAACATCATTGGCCTAGATAGATTATTTGCAAGCATACACGGCCTCATACTATGGTATGAGCCCGTCGTGACTCGGAAATAATCATAAAAATGAGTAAACTAATTTTTATTGATTTATTTCACTCATCACTAGGCCTCATCGTCTAACGGTTAGGACACCAGGTTTTCAT
>CAZVUR010000029.1:0-8178 GCA_964629385.1 uncultured Candidatus Saccharibacteria bacterium
GCAAAGAAGAACTTGGCATTAGCGGGATTGACTTTGAAAAACTAGATTTAGCGAAGCCTTTTAACTTCCAAGATAAATCGTTCGATATTGTTTATTCCCACCTCGCATTGCATTATTTTGATGCCAAGACTACCAAGCAAATTTTTAGCGAAATCTACCGTGTATTAAAACCTGGTGGCGTCATCGCATTTCTAGTTAACTCTGTGAATGACCCAGAGTACAATACAGGCTTAAAAATCGAAGAAGATTATTTTGATACCGAGGGTACGAAGAAGCGATACTTTAGTCCAGAATCAGCCAAGGTCTTTGCTAAAGATTTTGAAGTAGTTTTATGCGATGAGAGTGGCGAAACATACAAGGATGATGCTAAAGGGGTGCATAATTTAGTGCGATTTGTCGGAAGGAAGCATAAATGAGCGAAGAGATTTTTGCCAAAGGAAAATTATTCGAACTTGTTCATATAAAACAAAACGATAGCCGCGTGTTTGAAGTTGCTCGGCGGGCGCCAGGTGTTCGGTTGATTATTCATGACAAACCAGCTGGCAAAATTCTGTTAACGAAAGAATATCATCGTGAGCTAGGCCAGTGGGATTATAGATTACCAGGCGGCAAAGTATTCGATTCACTTGATGAATTTGAGGCGTTTCGGGCCAATGGTGAAGATATTGTTGAAGCCGCAAAACGAAAAGCAATTGAGGAAGCCCAGCAAGAAGCTGGTGTGGAAATAGCAAATCTAGATTTGTATAAAAAATCGGTACTCGGTGCTACGGTTGAGTGGGATTTGTACGTATTTGAAACAACTGACTGGCGACTAAGCGTAGATGGCCAGGAGTTAGAAGTTGGCGAAAAAATCGAAGCCGACAACTGGGTAAGTTACGACGAAGCTCGCAACATGGCATTGAACGGTTCAATGCAAGAAGAACGAATTGCGTTGATACTTTTGCAGTGGCAGAACGTAAAATAATGTAATACATTGACAAAATGTATTACATTTGTTAATATTCTTACATGACATATACTTCTACCGTAACATCCAAAGGCACTATTACTTTGCCGGCAGCGCTGCGCTCGCAGCTTGGTATTAAAGAGGGTGATAAGGTTGAGATATCGCTGCAAGGGAATAAAATTGTTACGGTTCCACAGATTGGGTGGGATGAATTCTTTTCGGATGAATATGATTTTGGCGGCAAAGCTCGTAAAGCTATGAAAAGTGGCACTAAAAAGCAACTGGTAACAAATGCAGATATTGCCGCTGCAGTAAACGAAGTGCGCAAACATCGCCATGCCAAGTCTTGATACCAACATACTGCTACGAATCATCTTGCGTGATAACAGCGCTCAGTTAAAAGCCGCAAAATTACTTTTAGCACGCCATGATGTGTTTGCCGTGGCGGATTTGGCAGTGGTAGAGCTTGAGTACATTTTAACTGGCTATTATGGCTATTCGCGGCAGCAGTTCAACGATATCGTTACCAAGCTTCTTATTTCGAACCAGCACATCACTGCTAACAGGCAGCTATTCGAGCGGGCACTAAAGCTATACCTAAAGCACCCAACTGAATCATTCGATGATTGCTGTTTGGCTGTATATGCAAAGCTTAATAAACACACACCGTTATACACCTTCGATAAAAAAATGGCCCGGGATTTACCATGGGTAGAACTAGTAGCGTAACCAAGCAAGGTAGTATTTAAAACGAGCAAGAGGGTAAAAACAGGGGCGAGTCTGCTATAATTCAATCATTATGAACGAAACTGATCGCCCGGCCGTAATTCACCACTATGTTAAGCAAGTTTCGACACAAATGCTTACCGGTCATGCGACCGAACACTCGTATCGCCCTGCGCTCAAAGACCTTCTGGGTGCACTCGATGATTCGATCGAGGCGATTAACGAGCCAAAACAGTCAGAGCACGGAGCTCCAGACTTTGTCATTATTGGAAAAAAGAACAAAGATGTAAAGCTTGGCTATGGTGAAGCGAAAATTCCAGGCGAAAATCTCGATAAAATAGAAAAATCCGATCAAATGAACCGATATCGTGGGTATGGGAACCTATTTTTGACGGACTGTTTTGATTGGCGCTTCTATCGCAATGGCGAAAAAGTATTCGAAATAAAGATTGGTGACGCCAAGCGTGGCGAAAATCAAGCCGCGGCCCTGTATGCCGATAATTACTCGCAGCTTGCAGATGAGATAGCGAACTTCCTTAGCCAAACACCAGAAAAAATCCGTAGTGGCCGGCGCCTTGCCCAAATCATGGGTGGCAAAGCGCGCCGTATTCGCGATAACGTGGTGCAGTACCTTGCAGAAGATGCCGGCAACTCCGCAGAGCTGCTAAAAATCTACGAAATGATGAAAAAACTGCTGGTGCATGACCTAAGCGAAGAAAAGTTTGCTGACATGTACGCACAGACATTGGTCTACGGTTTGTTTGTGGCGCGCTACGGTGACAAAACTCCAGAGAGTTTTACGCGTACGGAAGCACGCGACCTTGTACCGAAGTCAAATCCATTCTTGCGCCACTTTTTCGATCACATTGTCGGTCCGAACTTCGATGTGCGCTTAGGTTATATTGTAGATGAGCTGTGTGAAGTGTTTAGCGTCAGTAATGTACAGGAAATCGTGCATAAGCACTTGCGCATTCAAGACCAGTCGAGCGACGCCAAAGACCCAATAATTCATTTCTACGAAGATTTCCTTCACGAATACGACCCGGCAGAACGAAAGCGCATGGGAGCTTACTACACGCCGATTCCAGTCGTCAAATATATCGTCCGCCAAGTCGATAAGATCTTGAAAGAAGACTTTGGCATTGCGAAAGGTCTCGCCAGTGAGGAAACTATCGATCACTGGATCGAAACTGGTCAAGACCACCGCGCCGACAAGCGCAAAAAGCTTGCAACCGGTTACAACGTGAAAATTCCGCGTGTTCAGGTACTCGACCCTGCGGTCGGTACCGCTACATTCCTCAACGAAACTATCAAGTTCATCTACGAAGGTTTCAAAGGTCAAGAAGGCAGGTGGCCGAGCTACGTAAACGACAACCTTGTTAAGCGACTACATGGTTTCGAGCTCATGATGGCGCCGTACACCATCGCGCATCTCAAACTCGGCATGACACTCAAAGAAACCGGGGTTAATCAGCTGAATGACAGGCTTGGCGTGTACCTTACCAACACGCTCGAAGAAGGTGTGCCGATGCAGCAGGATATCTTTAGTTTCGGTCTAGCCGAGGCTGTCAGCGAAGAATCTCGCCATGCTGCCGACATTAAAAGTAACCACCCGGTTATGGTTGTCATGGGCAATCCACCGTATTCCGTGAGTAGCAATAATAAGAGTAAATGGATTGAAAGTCTGGTTGCTGAATACAAGAAGGATTTGAATGAACGGAACATCCAACCGCTGAGTGATGATTACATTAAGTTTATTCGCTTTGCCGAAGAAATGATTACGAAGAATGGTAGCGGCGTCGTAGCGATGATCACGAATAATTCATATATCGATGGGCTTATCCATCGTCAGATGCGCAAGCATTTGCTGCACACGTTCGACAAAATCTATGTACTTGATTTACATGGAAACACCAAAAAGAAAGAAGTCGCTCCAGATGGTCGCAAAGATGTGAATGTGTTTGATATCCAGCAAGGCGTTAGTATCATTCTGGGTGTGAAAACAGGCGGTAAGCAGGCGGAACTAGCCGATGTTTACCATGCAGAACTATTTGGTGCACGCAAAGCCAAGTTTGATGACTTGAATGATGACGCGCCAAACTTTAATAAAATCGATGTAACTGCACCAGGCTACTATTTCTTACGGAAAGATACGAGACTGCAGTCCGAATACGACCAATTTATAGGAATCCGTGACTTAATGCCATTATCATCGTCGGGCGTACAAACAAAGCGAGATTTATTATTCGTTGACGCCGATCGACGCGAAGTATCTTCACGTATACAGAAGCTTATAGAAAACAATATAGATGATAACTTCATAGCAACGTACAACATTCATGATTCAACTGGCTACAACTTGAAGTCACGTATCAGCAATGCAAAATATGACGAATCGAAAATAGCTGAATATAATGTCAGGCCATTTGACTACCAATTTATTTACTATGATGAAAACCTAATAGGTCGCGCATTTCATAAGGTGATGCAGCATATGCAACATGACAATTTGGCACTTACCGTATCTAGGCAATTTCACGATGATTTTAAGTATGTTTTAGTCGCTGACAAGGTTACAGATATCAACTACATTGCAGGCGCTGGCAAATTCGGAGGTGGATATACATTTCCGCTTTACATCTACCACGTAGACGGCACTCGCACGCCAAACCTTGCACCTGCTGAGTTGAGCGCGCTGTTCCGAAACATGCCGTACCTACTTGAAGACCTACATGATGGCAAGAAGGATACTGGTGCTCCAGAAACCGTAACACCTGAAAGTGTATTGGACTATGTGTACGCGGTGTTGCACAGTCCGAGCTATCGTGCAAAATACAAAGAATTTCTCAAGACAGATTTTCCACGCGTACCTGCACCAAAAGACGCCATAGAATACTGGAATAAATCGCATCTCGGCCG
The DNA here is from genome assembly GCA_964629385.1 of uncultured Candidatus Saccharibacteria bacterium. Lineage (GTDB taxonomy): Bacteria > Patescibacteriota > Saccharimonadia > Saccharimonadales > Saccharimonadaceae > UBA1020. Next base: position 4,592 of record CAZVUR010000029.1, read on the forward strand.
CGAACTACGCGAACTTCACCTCATGAAGTCACCAGTGCTCGATGATTATGTAACGACATTTCCAGAGTCAGGAGACAACATCGTAGAAAAACTTCGCTACGAAGACGAACGCGTCTACATCAACGATACGCAATATTTTGGTAACGTGCCAGAAACGGCTTGGAACTTCTACATCGGCGGCTACCAGCCAGCCCAAAAATGGCTGAAAGACCGCAAAGGCCGCCAACTTACGGCTGACGACCTTAATCATTACCAAAAAATTATTAAAGTATTATGCGAAACCGATAGAATTATGAAAGAAATAGGGGAGGCGATATGAACGACCAACAAAAAGTTGCACAACTTTTAAACGAACAACAATTTATGGTACTCGCCGTAGCACTAGAAGACGGCACCCCGTGGGCTGTTCCAGTGCGAATCCAGGCACAAAATGGCAATGAATTCGAATGGGATTCGAGTCTTGCAACGGAGCATTCAAAAGCGCTTGCTTCTAACTCAAAAATGGCCATAACAATCTTTCAAAAGAAGGAAGAATCGCAAATTGGGCTATATGCAAAAGGCACAGGGGAATTAGTAGAAGAGTTCAAACCTGGTTTTGGCCGTTACAAATTTACCGCCGAACAATGCTGGATCAATGACGAGACATTTATTAAGCGCGAGGTAAGCCTTGGCTAAACGGCATTGGCGACGATTCTTGCCGCGTAAGCAGGCGAACGCTGAGCCGAGCGATACAGGAATCACCAGTTTACGGGTGGTTCGATCGGTTGCCGATGCCAATGCATATGCCCAGCATCTCAAACAACAAGAAGTGCCTACCGACGCGCAGCAGAAGTTAGCATACTACCAGACACTTTTAGTAGCTCAAACTCCGCAGGCTGTACTGGCCCAGTGGCAAATGGATACGCACAAACACGGTTACCATAACCGCGAGAAACGGTTATACGAGCTAATTGACTTTAATGATACATTCGTAAATTTGGTATTGGCTACACCGTTACATAAACGAGGTGCTTTGCCCCAAGCACTCAAGCATAAGATGGATATGTTTTGCCGCAAGCTCGGCACGCCATGTTTTACGAGTGAGCAATTTAGCGCCATAGTGTTGGGGTTAGGAAGGGAAATTGCAGTATTCGCCGCTGCCGAACAGCTCGGCTACTATGCCCGCATGACGTCTCGCACGCAAGATGCTTTTGGGATTGATATGATGATTGTTGAACCGGGCACCAATAAGCGCCTATACATCGACTGTAAAACCCCAAGCGCCTACCGGCATCGTTTAGAAGATTTGGTGAAGTATGGTCATATTAGTGAAGAACAGTTACTTCAGGCAGACAAAGATGACTTCATTACCATCGATAGGCACCACAACCAAGATATCGTACCGGTAACACTGTTATGTATCCGCTCAGACACTGTTGGTGAAGTTCATGACTTTGCGTTTGACGAACCGCGGCGTATGCAAGCCCTGTTAGATACAGTATTCGCGTCAGTGGAAAACCGTAATATCGTGGACATATTTGCTAAAAAATGGTAATCTACCCCTATGCAACGCAACAGTAACTTCCGACTTTTACCACTTATTATCACTATTATCGTTATTGCTCTTTTGATTGCTGCCGTGGTAAGTATTGGCCGAGCTATTTTTGGTGGCGGGAGTTCTTCATCTGATGAAACAGCACAAATTGACGAAGGGAGAGACGCCTTGCTCGATACGAGCGCTGGCCACAGCGTGCAGATGACAGTACGTGGACCACTCGTAGCCGATGAGCAATTTCAGAGCTACCAAGTAGAAGTATCTAATTCGGAACGGTCTATTACTGCTTATAAAGGTTATTTAGAATCGCGCACTAACGGCACCTCACTTAGCAACAATACCCGCGCCTATGAACAATTTGTGTATGCGCTCGATAAAGCCAATATGATGAAGGGCGATGAGCCAAAAGATGAGGATGCGAATGACCTACGTGGTATTTGTGCCAGCGGATACGTATACGAATTTGCAGTACTATCGAACAGTAATACCGTAAAAAGTTTATGGACATCAACCTGTGGCGGTTCCAAGGGTACGCTCGACGCTTCGAAGGAACAACTTACCAAATTATTCCTTGATCAGATACCAAATAGCAACGACTATATCCCATTTAAACAATCATTCAACTATAGTTTGTAAAATCGGGGTATACTGTTACATATGATTAAAGCATTAATCTTTGATTGTTTTGGTGTGCTGTACTGGGATGACCTTAACCGGATGTATGATTTGGTGGGAATTGATAACACACAGAATCTTAACGATTTAATACACGCCTGTGATCACGGCTACATAAATGGCCAAGACTTTTTAGAGCAAGTCGCGGCGTTGGCAGAAAAAACGACCGATGAAGTAGCTGCGACCATGCGCGACAAGCAATCACCAAATGAGACGCTTATGAGCAGAGTAAAAGAGCTTAAAAAAGATTACAAAATTGGCCTGCTAAGCAACATGGGCTATGATACGCTCGACGAAGTATTTAGCGAAAAGCAACGTCAAGAGATGTTTGATGACGTACTGATATCAAGCGATGTTGGGTTGATTAAGCCGTCACGTGACCTATACGAACTTGCCTTAGAGCGGCTTGGCGTAGGGCCGGATGAAGTTATTTTTATTGATGATCGGCTTCCTAATATTGAAGGCGCTGCGCAGCTAGGGATGAAAACGATTTTATTTACGACTAATAAACATTTCGAACAAGAGCTCGAACGTATTCTAGAGGCTGAGCGTGCCTGAACTACCAGAGGTAGAAACGGTACGGCGCGGGTTAGCAGAATTACTTCCAGGCAGAAAAATCGTAGCAACGCGGCAGATTGAATCGCCGAAGAGCTTCCCGAATAGCGACGCCGATGTTCAAGAATTTATGATTGGCGCAAAAGCTATTGATGTGCGCCGTCGCGCTAAGGTTTTGCTGATTGATTTAAGCAGCAACTATACTCTAGTAATTCATTTAAAGATGACAGGCCAGTTGGTGTTTGTTGGCAAGACCGCGGGTCCTGCCGTCACGTCCGCCCCTACTTCTCGCTCACAAGCTCGACTCGAAGTGGGCGCTGCCCCGCGTGACGTCACCCTCGGCTCACGTAACGACGAACGATTTGGTGCTGGGCACCCCAACGATAGTTTAGTCGGTGAGCTGCCAGATCGCAGCACCCGCGTGGTGATTGACTTTGAAGACGGTAGTCACTTGTATTTCAACGACCAACGCAAGTTTGGCTGGGTAAAACTTATGCCAAGTCTGGAAGTGCCGAACATCGATTTCATGAAGAAAGTAGGGCCTGAGCCACTTGAGGCTAACTTTACAGCCGAAGCATTTGCGGAGCGGTTCAGGCGGCGTGCCAATACCAACATAAAAGCAGCATTACTCGACCAAACGGTAGTTGCCGGAGTAGGTAATATATATGCCGATGAAAGTTTATGGGGTGCTAAAATAGACCCTCGCCGACTGGTAAAAACTATTTCTGACGCAGAGTTTACATTACTTTACAATGAGCTGCGCGAGGTTATGAACCTGGCGATAGAGAAGGGTGGCAGTACTGATAAAAACTATGTAAATGCC